>DATNIT010000284.1:0-76254 GCA_035604335.1 Allostellaceae bacterium
GATGGCGGAGCAGGGGCGCGCTATCAGGCGCGGCGCGAGATCCGCTCGTTCTGGTATCCGACCTGGCTCGCCCAGCCGGCGGCGCTGGTGCCCGGCAGCAGGCTCATCGACGCGCCCGCCGCGGGCATTCCGTTGAGCCAGGTCCTGCCGCTCGCCCGGGATTATGACCTCGTTGTCATGCACACCTCGACGCCGTCCTTCTCGGCGGACGCCAAGATGGCGGCGGCGCTCAAGGACGTGAACCCCAAACTCAAGGTCGGCTTCGTCGGCGCCAAGGTGGCGGTGCAGCCGGACGAGAGCCTGAAGCAGGCGCCGCCGATCGACTTCGTCGGCCGCAACGAGTTCGATTTCACCATCAAGGAGGTCGCGGAGGGAAAGCCGCTCTCGGCGATCGACGGCCTGAGCTACCGGAATGACGCGGGCGTCATCGTCCACAACGCCGAGCGCGCCGTCCTCGAGGACATGGACCAGCTCCCGTTCGTGAGCGAGGTCTATAAGCGCGACCTCCGGATCGAGGATTATTTCATCGGCTATCTCAAGCATCCCTACGTCTCGTTCTATACGGGGCGCGGCTGTAAATCGCGCTGCACCTTCTGCCTCTGGCCGCAGACCGTGGGCGGGCACCGTTACCGCACGCGGAGCGTCGGGCACGTGGTCGACGAGGTGAGATACATCGTCGCGAACTTCCCGCAGGTGAAAGAGATCTTCTTCGACGACGACACCTTCACCGACAATTTGCCCCGTGCCGAGGCGGTGGCCCGAGAACTCGGCAAGCTCGGCATCACCTGGTCCTGCAACGCCAAGGCCAACGTGCCGCGGGACACGCTGAAAGTGCTGAGGGACAACGGGCTCCGGCTCCTGCTGGTGGGCTACGAGACCGGCAATCAGCAAATCCTCTTCAACATCAAGAAGGGCATGCGGGTCGACGTCGCGCGCCGCTTCACCAAGGACTGCCACGACCTCGGCATCACCATCCACGGCACATTCATCCTGGGTCTCCCCGGCGAGACCAAAGAGACGATCCAGGAGACCATCAAGTTCGCGACCGAGATCAACCCGCACACCATCCAGGTCTCCTTGGCCGCGCCCTATCCCGGCACGTTCCTGTTCAATCAGGCGGTCGAGAACGGCTGGCTCGACGCCGACCATGCCGAGCTCGTGGACGAGCACGGCATCCAGATCGCGCCGCTGCATTATCCGCACCTCTCGCACCAGGAGATCTTCGACAGCGTGGAGACCTTCTACCGGCGCTTCTATTTCCGCGCTGGCAAGATCGCCTCGATCGTCGGCGAGATGGTCGTGAGCCCCGAGATGATGGTGCGGCGCCTGCGCGAGGGCGTCGAGTTCTTCCGTTTCCTGCGCGAGCGCGAGATGGCGCACTGAGGCGGGAACGTCGCGCGTGACGTCCCGCAAGCGCGGGATTGGCAGCGCGACGGAGAGTGCCGCGGTCAGTACCGCTCCATGATCCGCATCGGTCTGTTGCTAGGGCTGCTTGGTCTCGTGGCGGCGAGCGCGCTGGTGATCTACCAGGGCGCGGGGCCGGTGATCGCGACCTTCGCGAGCGCGGGCTGGGGACTCGTCTGGGTCGCGCTCTATCATGCGCTGCCGATGCTGGCGAATGCCCGGGCATGGCAGGTGCTGTTGCCGGGCCGGGCGCAGCCCTCCTTCGGCTTCTTTACCTGGATGGTTTGGGTGCGCGAGGCCGTCAATTCGATGCTGCCGGTGGCGCGGATCGGCGGCGAGGTCACGGGCGCGTGGCTCCTGACCACGCGCGGCGTGCGCAAGCGGCCGGCGGCGGCGACGCTGGTGGTCGACATGACGATGTCGCTGGTCTCGCAGCTCGCCTTCACGCTGATCGGCGTGGGTCTGTTGGTGACCCGCGGCGGGGAGCAATCGCTCGCCGCCAGCGTGGGGTTCGGCCTCCTCGTCGCCCTGCCGATCCTGGCGGCCTTCGGCCTCGTGCAGCGGATCGGCATCTTCGGCTTCTTCGCGAGGCTCTTCCATCTGGCCTTCGGCGACCGGTTCGAGCGCATGGTGGGCGGCGCTAAGGCGCTCGACCGTGCCGTGCACCTCATCTACCGCCGTCCCAGCCGGATCGTCGCCTGCTGCCTCTGGCAGCTCGTGGGCTGGCTGGTGAGCGCGGGCGAGACCTGGATCGCGCTTCTCGCGCTCGGGCATCCCGTGAGCGTGGGCGATGCCGTCATGGTGACCGCGCTCATCGAGGCCGCGAGCTCCAGCGCCTTCCTGGTGCCGGGCGCGCTCGGCGTGCAGGAGGGCAGCTACCTCGTGCTGGGGAACGTGCTGGGCTTGCCGTCCGAGGTCTCGCTCGCCCTCGCGCTGGTACGCCGCGCGCGCGACGTCCTAGTCTACGGGCCCGCCCTCGCGCTCTGGCAACTCGGCGAGGGCAAGCGGCTCATCGCCCGCCGGGCGGTCTAACCCAGCCTATTGCAGATCCAATCGCTCCCGGTGCCGGATGAACGGGCTGTAGGCCGGCGCCTCGGGCTTCATGCGGCCGAGGTCGCCCCACTCGGCCATGCGGTTGAAGGGGATCGTGGGCGACTGGTCGATGCGGTGCAGGCGCTCGGCGAGATCCAACTCGATGCGCTGGAGGCGTGCCGCGAGCACATCCGATCCGGAATAGCGTAGGCCCCCCTCGACGCCATAGGCGATGAAGGGCGCCAGCACGGTCATGCCGACATAGGCGAAGGAGAAATTCACCGGCCAGAGCAGCAGGTCGATGTCGCCGCTTCGCCCGTTGTAGGCGTAAGTCTCGGGGCTGGTGCCGACGGTCACCGACAGCATCGCACGCTTGCCGACCCAGCGTCCGTTCTCGAAGCGCTTCTTGCTCGTGTAGACCTCGCCGTAGGTGAACACGCGGTCGAGCCAGCCCTTGAGCATCGCCGGCGGCAGGTGCCACCACATCGGATATTGCGCGATCACGAGGTCCGCGCGATCGAGCGCCGCGATCTCCGACGCGACGGGGGCGGGGAGGGCGGCGCGGTCGGAGGCGAGCCTCTGCTCGGCCTGGACGTCGAAGCGATCGGGGTTCTGCCGCAGGGCGAAGTGCTCGGCCCGCTCGCAGGGATCGAAGCCCATGGCGTAGAGATCGGAGAGCGTGACGCTCCAGCCGTCCTTCTCGAGGGCGGCGCGCGCGACCGCCGCCAGATGGGCGTTGTAGGATTTGGGCTCGGGGTGGGCGAGGACGATGTGGGCGTGCATGTGCGGGCGGGCTCCCCTGTTACGGCCGCCAAGATCGCGCATCCCGCGCGATCCCTCAATGAAGGCGTGCGACGAAAAAATGCACTATTGTTCTCGGCCGGATCGAGAGAGATTGCGATGAGCTTCGACGTCTCGGCGATCATACCCACCTACAACCGAGCACACTTGATCGGGGACACCATCGACTCGATCCTGAGGCAGACCGCCCCTCCGGCCGAGATCATCGTCGTGGACGACGGCTCGACCGACGACACCGCGGCCACCGTTGCTCGCTGCGGGAATGCCGTCCGGTACCATCGCATCGAGAATTCCGGCCCAGGCGCGGCCCGCAACGTCGGCGTGTCGATGGCGCGGTCGCCGTGGATCGCATTCTGCGACAGCGACGATGTCTGGCTGCCCACCAAGCAGGAGCGCCAACTCCGCCTGCACGCGCTCTGTCCGGAGGTGGAATGCTCCTTCACGGATCTCACGCGCGTCGTATCGGGTGAGCCGCAGTCTCCATCCCTCTTCGGTGAGGTGCCGCCGGGGCTCTGGGAACAGCATCGCCGCATCGTTGAGGACACGATCTGGATCTACGACACGTCGTTCTACGACCGGTGTCTCTCCGCCATGCCGATGTTGCCGACAACATTGCTGATGTCGAAGCGTCGTTTCCAGCAACTGGGCGGGTTCAATCCAGAGTTCTTCCGGGATCTGGCGGAGGATTTCGAGTTCGCTCTGCGCATCGCCGGCGAGCCGCCCGTCGGCTTCTTGGCCGAGGCTTTGGCCGAATTTCGCCGGCACGCGGGCAGCAGGAGCGGCAATCCTTTCGCCGATTGGGCCGCCCAGGCGAAGGTCCTGGAATATGCGCTCGCGCATCATGCCGCGGCACGGCCGTTCCTCGACTTCGTCCGGTATGAGCTGCAGAGGAGACACACGCTCGCGGTCGGCGAAGCTTTCTTCCTGGGAAGGCTCGACATTGTGCGCGACGTTGCGCCTCTGGTTGAGCGCGCGCAGCGCGGCTGGCGCACCTCGCTCAAGATCGCGATCGCCGAATTGCCATTGCCGCTGGCGAGGCTTGCGCAACGCGCTCTGGTAACGGCGAACCGGCGCGTGGTCCGGCCGATCGCAGGGGCCCGCGACGGAGTTCCACTCCGATGACCCAAAACATTTACGACAATGCGGATTTCTTCGAGCGCTACAGCCAGCTACCTCGCTCGGTCGAGGGCTTGGATGGCGCGCCGGAATGGCCGGCGCTCCGCGCCTTGCTGCCTGATCCCGGCGGCCTCAAGGTTCTCGATCTCGGTTGCGGCTTCGGCTGGTTTTGCCGATGGGCGCGAGAGCAGGGAGCGGCTCAGGTTCTCGGCATCGATGTGTCGGAGAAGATGTTGGCGCGCGCCCGCGCCGACACCGCCGACCCGGAGGTCGCTTATGTCAGGGCCGATATGGAGCAGCTCGAGTTCTCTCCGGAATTATTCGACCTGATCTACAGCTCGCTCGCGCTGCACTATATCGAGCGCCTGAGCGAACTCCTCGCCCAGGTGCACCGTGCGCTGGTGCCGGGCGGCCGCCTCGTCTTCTCCGTGGAGCACCCGGTGCTCACGGCGCCCGCGGAGCCGGGCTGGTCCGTCAATGCCAGCGGCCGCAGGACCTGGGCCCTCGACGGTTACCTGGAGGAAGGCCCGCGATCCATGGACTGGCTTGCCAAGGGCGTGATCAAGCAACACCGGACGATCGCGACCTACATCAATATGCTGCTCGGGCTCGGCTTCACCCTGACGCACCTCGAGGAGTGGGGCCCGACGCCCGAGCAAATCGCGGCGCGGCCGGAATGGGCGGACGAGCGCCAGCGGCCGCCGTTCTTGTTGATCTCCGCGCGACGCTAACGAGGGGCCGCAGGCCGATTGCTAGCGGGCTTTGCGCTTACGATGCTTGCGCACCGGTCCCATCAGCGACGGCAGCACGAAGAACGTACAGATCAGCGTGTGGAACAGCGCGATGGTCAGCAATATGCCCATCTGCGATGTGCCGCGGTGGTTGGAGAGCGCGAGACTGCCGAAGGCCGTGGCGGTCGTGAGCGCGCTGAACAAGACGGCGCGCGCCGTGCCGGATTGCAGGGGATCGACGCGCCCCGCGCGCCAGTTCATGACGAAGTAGATGTCGAACGCGACGCCCACCCCGAGCAGCAACGGCAGCGCGATGATGTTGGCGAAATTGAGCGGCAGGTCCGCCAGCACGCTGGTGGCGACAGTGAGCAGGCCGGCGAGGAGCAACGGCGCCAGCACCAGCGCCACGTCGCGGATGCGCCGCAGGACGATGGCCAGCAGCAGCGCGATCGCGAATAACGCGAAAATGCCGGCCGTCCGGAATGCGCCGACGATCGTGGCGGCGGATTCCTGGATGGAGATCGGCGCACCCGTGGCCTCGGGCGCGACAGTGCGCACCGCGGCGACGAAGCGGCGCAGCACCTCGTTGTTGCTGGCGTCGCCCTTGGGATAGACCTCGATCCGGGCGAGACCATCGGGCGCCACCCAGTCGCGGCGCAGCTCGGGCGGCAGGGTCTCCAGGGTCACGGGCTCGG
Organism: Allostellaceae bacterium; assembly: GCA_035604335.1. GTDB lineage: Bacteria > Pseudomonadota > Alphaproteobacteria > ATCC43930 > CGMCC-115725 > DASZHJ01. The sequence goes on from DATNIT010000284.1 coordinate 5,780, forward strand.
CGGAGAGCGCGAGCCGCATCTCCTTGAGCCGCGCGGGCAGGCCCCCCACGAGATTGCCGCGCAAGGTACCCAGCGCGTCGGTTCCGCGGGCGACGGCTTTGTGCAGTACGGCCGAAAGACGCTCGACCGAGGCCTGATGACTCTGCGCCGCCGCGCGCGCCAGATCCTCGTCGGCGCGCTTCAAGGCATCGAGTTCGGCCGCGGGGTCGGGCGGCGCCAGGATCGAGGCCGGGGTCAAAGTCGGCCCCAGCAGCGCCGCGGCGTCGGTGAGGATCGCGAGCTTCTCCGGCTGGTCCTCGGGCACGAAGCTCATCACGGTGAGGGTGTGCGATACATCCGGCAGCTTCTCGAGGCGGTCGGCGAGCGGGGCGATATCCGCGGTGGTCGCTGCAAGCACGTCGATCGTGTTGGGCGTGGTGTCCGGGTCCTTCATCAGGTCGAACAGCGTCGAGACGGATTCGGTGCGGGGATCCTTGAGATTGAGCGGGTTGAAATCGAACGTGAGCCGGGGGACCAGCGCCAGGCAGATCACCGCGACGGCCAGCGATACCAAGCCGACGGCACGGCGATGGTCCACGAGATAGCGGTCGATCGCGCGCAGGCGATGGAACCCCACGGCTCGCCGCTCGCCGCGCGGGCGGATGATGACGAGGAGCGCGGGGAGCACGGTCAAGTTGAGCACCAGCGCGATCACCATGCCGGCACCCGAGATCAACCCCAGGTCGGAGACGCCGGTGTAAGCCGTCGGCACGAAAGAGAGGAAGCCCACCGCGGTCGTCCCGGCGGCGACGGCGAGCGGTCCGCCGATGCCGCGCGCGGTGCGCCTCAGCGCCTCCGCGAGGTTGTCGATCTCATAGCGCTCGGACCGGTATCGCACGCTGAACTGAATGGAGAAGTCGACGGCGATGCCGATGAAGAGCACCGCGAAAGCGACGGAGATGAGATTGAGCGAGTGCACGGCGAGCGCGGCGAATCCCGCCGCGATCACCAGCCCCATGGCGAGCGTGATCAGGATCGGGACCACCAGGCGCACCGAGCGCAGCGCCAGGAACAGCAATACGCAGATCAACGAGAACGCCAGGCTGGTCGAGAGCGTCGTGCCTTGCGTCACGCTGCCGAACTCCTCATCGGCGAGCGGCACCGACCCGGTCAGGCGCACGCGCACGCCGCGCTCCGGCGTGAGGCCGAGGTCGAGCGCGGCTTTTCGGATCGCGTCCGTGGCGTCGGCGCCCGGCTCCAGATCGGAATAGTCGAGGACCGGTTGTACCAGCACGAATTTGCGCAACTCGCGCGTCGACGGCTTGAGGCCCGTGAGCAGGGATTGCCACGAGAGCGGGTGATATTTCCCCGCGAGCGACGCATCGACCGTGTCGGCGAAAACCGCGAAGGGGTGGTCGAGCTCGTCGCCCTTCGCCTCGCCGCGCTCGATGCCCTGCGCCGTCAAGTCGAGCGCGTCGAACAGGCCCCTGAGGCTCGGGTCCGCTGCCAGCGTGCCGATGAGCGGCTGGGCCTGCACCATCTGGTCGGCGAAGCCCTGCACCTCGTCCTTCGAGAGAAACAGCATGCCGTTTCGCTGGAAGAACTCGCTGCCGTCGGGCCGCTCGACGCTCTTGAACAGCCCGGTGTCGGGCTTGAGCTTGTCCGCGAGCGCCGCGGCGGCGTCCTCGGCCTGATCCGGCGTCGCGCCGTCGATCACGATCGCGATCAGGTTGTTGAACTGCGGGAACGCCTTGTCGTACGCCATCTCGCGCTTGCGCCAAGGCAGATTCGGATCGAGCAGCTTGTCGACGTCGGTGTCGAGGCTCAGATGGGTGCTGGCGTAATAGCCGCTTACCCCCGTGAGCGCGACCCCCAGCAGCGTCACGAGACACGCGAAGCGCCGCGAGAGGTCGACGAGCATATGGATGAAATTCAGGATCACGCGGCGCGGCCTCTCGGTCAGGTCTCGTGATAGATGAGCAGGATCGCGCCGACCAGCACGAAGGCGATCGGCCAGATCCAGCCGGCGATGCGATTGCTCGGCGGATTCAGCCGAAGCTCGAGCCAACGCGCCCATCCCGCCGTGAGACCGAAGAGCGCGAGCGGCGCGTGGGTGACCTCGATCAACAATTGGTCTTTGATATTGGAAAGCGCGTGCTGGTGGGTGAGCAGCAACGCCCCCGCGAGCGCGCAAATGAGCGGGAAGACCAACGCCGCGCGGGGCGCGCGGATGCGGCCGGTGCGCACGCACCATTCGAAGATGCCGAAGCCCGCGATCAGGATGACGAAGACCCGATGCTGCGCCACTTCTGGATCCCGGAAGCTCGCGAAGAAGCCGATATCGCCGAGCGGCCACACCTCGGGGTCGCTGCGGAACAGCAGGAACACCGCCAACCCCACGAAAAGCAGCGGCCAATGCCGCGCCCAAGGCGCTATGCCCGAGCGCTCGCCCAGCGCCAGGAGACCGATCACCAGAACGGCGACGCCCGCCCAGTGGTGGTTGTATTCCGACCAGGCGATGTCGGCGGGATCGCGCGGCGGCAGCACGCCGGAGCCGAGGGCGTAGGCGATGGGCAGCGGCTGCTTGGTCTTCGCGGCCTCCTCTCGGGCAATCTCGACCCGATAGGCCGTGAGCTGCGAGCGATCGGGACTGATGAGGCGCGGCGGCCATTGCGGAACGAAGCGGTCGACGACCTCGGCGAAGCTCGCGCGATCCTGCGTCAGGTCCACGCCCGGCGGCTGCGAGGTGAGCGAAGCCGCGGCAAAGAGGACGGTGAGGCCGATCCCGACCTCGACCTCCGCGAAGCGCTTCAAACGCAGGATCGACGTTCCGGGATCGCGCCGGAGACGCTCCACCACCAGGAAATTCATCCCGCCGAGAAACAAGAGCCCCGCCAACAGCCCGACCTTGGTGGTGACCATGACGCCATAGGCGGTGCCGTAGAGCGCGTCGAGGGAGCCAACATAGATGACGGCCAATACGGTACCGCCCGCCAGCAGGACCGCGACCGAGCCCATCGCCATCAGCGAGAACCGCTTGCCGATCCGCCGCCAGGCGGCACCGCTCTGCGTGCCCGTGAGCGCCAGCATGAAATAGGGGATGCCGCCGATCCAGACCGCGGCGCCGGCCATGTGCAGGATGTCTGCGACCGCGAGCGGCGCGCGGTCGTCGAGCCGCGCCATGGCATGGCTCGTTGTCGCCTGGGCGACCAGCACCAGAACCGCAAGCGCGCCCAGCGAAAATCCTGCCGAGCCGCCGAGCGGCGCGCGGGCGACCCACGCACAGACTAGACCGGCGGCCGCGAGCGTCAGCCCCGCGAGCGCGAAATCGGCGCCCAAGACGTCGGCAAGCCCCAGGTCGACGGTGCCCATCAGCACCGCGCATTGCACCGCGACGAACGCGAGCTCAGCGAACGTGAAGGCGAGGGCGCTCCAGAGCAGGAACCGGCGCGCGCGGATCTCCAGGCGCTCCCCGTCCGGGCCGAGCTTCCGGGCGATGCCGCGCATCAGCAGCAAGAAGGCGATGCCACCGACCACGAAGGATTGCGTCACCAGCACGGCGCCGCGGATGACGACGCTCAGGAATCCGAATATGTCGAGCAGCGTCGCCATGCCGTCGGCTCAGGGCGCGGTTACGGTGAAGGGGATGTCGCCGCGGGTGATGTGGCCGTCGAGCGCCAGGACTTGCCAGCGCAGCCGATACTCGCCCGGCGCCAAGCCCGAGATATGCGCGGTGATCACGTCGGCGGGCGTGTTGTCGTCGAGCGCGACCGGCGTCTCCTTGCCGAGGGCATCGAGCACGGTCAGGCGCGAGCGGTGGCGGTCGATCCGGCTGTTGAAGCGCAGCCGGACGTCCATGGCGCCGGCGTGCACCGTCGCCCCGACCTGCGGGGTCGCTTCGACGATGATGGCGTGCGCGAGTGTCGGGGACGCCGCGAGCACGACCCAGGCCGAGGCAGCCAAGGCCGCAAGCCGACACAACAGGGTGGGATGCATCGGGGCCCTTTATTGTGAAGTGTGCGCCCAGACGCAAGTGCTAATCGGCGGGGCCGCCGGGGAGGTCACGGCCGCCCGGAGCGGCGGATTGACGCAATCGCGGCCGGCATTATAGGGTCGCCCGCTCCCTTCGAATGAGGTGTGCGCCGGTATGAGTTCCTCTCCCGCCGCCGCCCGAGAGGTGAGACCGGGCCCGACGGCCGCCGATCCCGTGATCGCGGTGCGGAGCCTCGCCAAATCCTATGGCACGCAGCACGGCGCCGTGCGGGCGCTCGAGGCGATCGATTTCGAGATCGGCGAGGGCGAGTTCGTGGCCATCGTGGGTCCCTCCGGCTGCGGCAAGACCACGCTGCTGAAGATCCTGGCGGGGCTCATTCCCGCGAGCTCGGGCACGGCGCTGTTGCGGGCCACGCCGATCCTCGGGCCGCGGCGCGATATCGGCATGGTGTTCCAGGCGCCGGTGCTGTTTCCCTGGCGGACGGTGCTCGACAACGTGCTGTTGCCGGCCGACGTGCAGCGCCTCGACCGGGAGCGTTTGCGCGCGGTCGCCGTCGATCTCCTGCGGCTGGTGGGCCTCGAGGGGTTCGAGCGGCGCTACCCGTGGGAACTCTCGGGCGGCATGCAGCAGCGCGTCGCGATCGTGCGCTCGCTCATCCATGATCCCGCCATGCTCCTGATGGACGAGCCCTTCGGCGCCCTCGACGCCATGACCCGCGAGCAGATGAACCTCGAGCTCCAGCGCATCTGGCTCGAGCGCCGCAAGACGGTGGTGTTCATCACCCACTCGATCGCCGAGGCCGTCTTTCTCGCGGATCGCGTTCTCGTGATGACGCCGCGCCCCGGCCGGATCGCGGAAGCCATCGCGATCGACCTGCCGCGTCCGCGCTCCCTCGACGTCATGTCGACGCCCGCCTTCGGCGCCTATGCCCTCCGCGTCCGCGCACACTTCAAAGCGCTCGGGACGCTCGACGCATGAACACCGTCAAGAATGCGTCCCTGCGCGCCCTGCTGATGCTGGCGGTGATCGGCGTCTGGGAGCTTTGCGTCAAGGCCTTCGCGGTACCCGTCTACATCCTGCCGGCGCCGTCCAGCATCGCCCGGGCGTTCTACGTAGGGGTGATCCGGTTCATCTACATCGAGAACACCTGGATCACCCTCGAGGAGACGCTGCTCGGCTTCGTCGCCGGCACGTCGCTGGCGTTCCTGCTTGGCACGGCGATCGCGCTGAGCCGGCGGTTCGAGTATTTCCTCTATCCCTCGATCGTTATGTTTCAGGCCCTGCCCAAGGTGGCGCTGGCACCGCTGATCATCGTCTGGTTCGGCGTGGGGCTGCCCTCCAAGATCGTGAACGCGGCGCTGATCGCGTTCTTCCCGCTGATGGTGAACACGATCGTGGGCCTGCGCTCGGCGGACGAGGACCGCGTGAACCTCATGCGCTCCCTCGACGCAAGCGAGGCGCAGATCTTCTGGATGCTGCGGCTGCCGGGCGCGCTGCCCTTCATCATGGCGGGGCTCGAGGTGGCGATGATCTTCGCGCTGATCGGCGCGATCGTCGCCGAGTTCGTGGGTGCCACGAAGGGGCTGGGCGTGCTGATCAATACCCTCAATTTCAGCGGCGACGTCGCCGGGATATTCTCGATCCTGTTCATCCTGTCGGTGCTGGGATTGGCGCTCAATCAGGCGATCCTGGCGGTACGGCGCCGCGTGCTGTTCTGGGATTCCTCACAGAAATCCGCCACGGAAGATACTCGACGGGGAGGTTTGCTATGAAGAAAGCGCTCTGGCTGTTGGCGCTCGCGCTCGCCGCGGTGGCGACGCCGGCCGCCGCGGAGACCGTGGTCAAGGTCGGCTGGTGCGCGCGCACCGTGAGCTCGGCCGCGGCGCCCTTCGCCATCGCCACTAAGATGGGCTGGTTCAAGGACGCCGGATTCTCGGTGGAGCTGGTGCCGTTGCCGGGATCCACCGACTGCGTGAAGCTCGTCGGCACGGGCGATGTGGCCTACGCCTTGCCCTCCGTCGAGCCGTTGGCCTCGCTGCGCCCGCAAGGCCTCAAGGCCAAGGTGTTCTATACCGCCTATCAAGGCAACATCTACGGGCCGGCGGTACCTGCGGACAGCCCGATCAAGACGCTTGCGGACCTCAAGGGCAAGAAGATCGGCGTGCAAGCCATGGCCTCGGCGGGGTATCCCGTCATGCGCGCGATCGCCGCCAGCGAGGGGATGGATCCCGACACCGACATCAGCATCGTCGTCGTGGGCGAGGGAGCGCAGGCCGCGGCCTTGGTGCGGTCGAAGCAGGTCGACGCCCTGAGCCTCTACGACGTGCAATACGCGCTCATCGAGAACGCCGGCGTGCCGCTGCGCCGGCTGGAGGCGAAGCAGATCGACCGCTATCCCTCGAACGGGTTCATCGCCCTCGACGAGACGCTCGCCAAGGACCGCGCGCAAGCGGTGGCGCTGGCGCAGGGCTATGCCAAGGGCACCATCTTCGCGATCGCCAATCCCGAAGCCGCCGTGCGCATTCTCTGGGACGTCTATCCCCTGACCAAATCCACGGGAAAGGACGAAGCGACCGCGCTCAAGGACGACATGAAGGCGATCGAGGCGCGCATCGTGAATTGGAAGCTCGACAAGGCCGGCGTGACCCACTGGGGCGAGAATTCCATGGCGAACTATGACGCCTATCTCGACTTCCTCTTGAAGTGGCAGGTGATCAAGCAAAAGCCCGCGGTGGCCGATGTCGTCACCAACGATCTCCTTGCCGATATCGACAAGTTCGACGCCGACGCCGTGGCGGCGCAGGCGAAGGCGTACAAGTAGCAACGGCTATAGTGCGGCGGCTCAGGCCGAGAACCAGGGCTCGAGCCCCGCGAGCTCGGGGGCCTCGAGCCCTTCCTGGCCGCGCACGCCTGGCACCTCGCCCGCGACGCCCAGCCGCTCGCCGAGCGCCCGATAACTGCCGCGACTGAACAGCAGCGGCTGGCCGTGCCGGCGAGATTCCAGGCGCAGCACGCGGCCGATGAAGATCACGTGGTCGCCGCCGTCGTGCTGGGCCTCGACGCGGCAGTCGAGGCTCGCGAGCGCACTCGGCAGGATCGGCGCGCCGCTCTCCCAGGTCTCGTGGGCGATGTCGCGCCACTTGTCCGGGCCGGTCGTGGCGAAGCGCGCGGAGAGGCCCTGCTGGTCCTGCGCCAGGATGTTGACGGCGAAGTGACCGGCGGCGTCAAAGCCCGCGCTGCTCGGCGAGCGCTTGTCGAGGCTCCAGAGCACCAGAGGGGGATCGAGCGAGACCGAGGCGAAGGAGTTGGCGGTGACGCCGTAGAGCGCGCCGTCGGCGCCGCGCGCGGTGATCACGGTGACGCCGGTCGTGAACCAACCGACCGCGTCGCGAAAGCCGCGCGCGTCGAATTCGGGATTCATGCACTACCTCGGATGGTTTCCCTCGGCGGCTATTCGGCCGCCTTGAGCTTGGGGCGGAAGGGCGGGCCGCCGCCGACGCCCTGGTTCTGGCGCGCCTCCAGGTCGTCCAGCAAGCGCGAGATCCGGTCGATGTACCCGTCGCGATCGTAGATCGAATAGAGCGTCGCCGCCAAGCGGACGGGATCGCCGGAGTAATACCGCTCGTAAAGCTGCTGGCGGCCGGAAAAGGTGGAGATCGCGGCGTCGAAGGCGAGGCGGAACAGCTTGATGCGCGTCCGAGAGTCCGAGTTCGCGGATTGGAAGTACTTTTCTATGTCTCCCCATACTGGGCTCGTCGTTTCGGCATAGGAGGGTACCGCCACCAGCCCGCCCGCGCCCAGCATCTGAATGATCTCGCACATCCGCACGAACATCTTGGGAAACATCATCCGGACCGTCCAGAGCGGCATGGACGCGGGCGCCATGTAGCCGGCGGCATTTGGCTTGGCATCCGCCTCCGAGGCCCTGAGGCACGCGCGCACGAATTCGGTGAACTGGATCATCTCGGCGAGCAGGCCCTGGACGTGCAGGTGCTGATCGACGTTGGTCGATCGCGCCAGCGCGAAGGCCAGCGCCATCATGAACTCCGCCTTGGCGAGGTTCTTGGTGGAGAACTGGTGCATGATCTGCGGCATGGCGCCGGTGCGGACGTAGAGCGTATTGCACATCTCGGGATCGCGATGGATGAAGACGCGTTCCCACGGCACCAGCACGTTCTCGAAAATCACCATCGCGTCGGCCTCGTCGAACCGCGACGAGAGCGGGTAGTCCATCGGCGACGCTGCGCCGGTCTCCGCGATGGAGGGCCGGCAGATGAACCGCAGGCCGGGCGTCGCCACCTTGACGCTGAAGCCGAAGGCATAGGGCGCCGCGTCCGGCGTGCTGGGTATGTAGCTCGACGGCATCACCATGAGGTCGTCGGAAAACGCGCAGAGGGTCGAGACCATGCGCGCGCCCGTGATCACGATGCCGGCGTCGGTCTCCTTCACGATCTTGGCGGCGACGTCCTTGTCCTGCTTCTCCACCGGCCTGGACCGATCGACTTGCGGGTTGATCAGGGTATGGGTGATCGCGACGTCGTTCTCGCGGCAGTGCAGGTAATAGCTCCAGATATTGTCGGCGAAGCGCGGCTCCTTCAGGCCGAACTCCTGCTTGGCGCAAGCGAAGCCGGCCAGGTGGATGTTCATGAAGTCAGGGCTGCGGCCGAACATGCCGCAGGTCGCGTCCATCCAGATCTTCACCATCTCGCGCCGGCGCACGAGCTCGTCGATGGTCTTGGGCTGGATGTAGGAGAGGCCGACGCGATCTCCGGAGCTCGGCGACCTATAGGTGAGCCGGTCGGTCAGCGCGGGCGCGTGCTGCATCTCGTAGAGCTCGGCGAGGCTGTGCGCGGCGCCGGCGAATCGGCGGTCGGAGGTCACGTCCGTGACCCGCTCGCCGTCGATCCAGACCTGCCGGTCGTCGTGCAGCCCGTCCAGGAATTGCCTGCCCGTGCGAATGCCCATCGTCTCTACCTTCCAAACGGCGCTCGTCCGCCGCGAGCAGCCCCACGGTGACTCCGCCAAATATTGACATAATGCGGGGCCGAACATGCGTTTTAAGGTGGCGGGGCTCGACGGTGCGTCGGGAAGGGCCCATGCGCGAACACCGCGAACCTTGGCTGAAACTGCCGGAGAAGAAACCCGGCGGCGACGGCGAACGGCGCCTCGATCCGCGGTTTCGCACCCATGTCGTGGCGATCCAGCGGCGAGCCGCACCGCCCGCCGAGCCGCTACCTCAGCTCCCGAGTCGCTCTCCGGCGGCGCTCAGCCCACCGCAGACAGTGCTGCCCTTCCGGCTGGCGGAGCCGGTGCCGCCCAAGCCCATCGCCATCGAACCCGCGGCCGCCGAACCCATGCTGTTGACGCAGGTCGCGGCGACCCGCGCGTCATCGCCCCCACCTCCGTCGGCCCCAGCGGCGCAGCGGGGCGCCGGGCCCGCCCTGGCGGCGGCGAGTCTCCATCCGGTGGAAAAGCCCGCGCAGGTTCGCGCCTCCGGTGCACCTCCGCTGGGGCTCGACGACCTTCCCGCGGTTTCCTCCGCCGATTGGGTCGCCAAGGTCGGCGCGGCTGCCAAGATGGTCGATGTCATCGTGGTGTTCTACAGCTCGGCGTGTCTCGGCTCCGAGCTGTTCGAGCTCGCTTTCCAGACCGTCGTCAACGAAGTCCTGCCGGAGCTCGAGCGGCCCTACGCGGTCTATCGCTTCTCTCTGGACGCGGAGCCGGCTTTCGTCTCGGAGATGGCGGAGAGCCTCGGCTTGCCGGAGGACGACCCGGTCAGTATCGCGGGCTTTGCCTGGAGCGGGCCGGGGCGGCGGCTGTTCCTCATCGGAGGCCGGGCGCTCGCGTCACGCGCGGCGCTCTCGCTGTCTCTGCGACGGAACCTGACGCCTCAACCGGCGCCGTTCGCCGGAGAGAGCGATGCGCGCCGGAGGGACGTCGAGAGTGTCGAGGGGCCCCGGGAGCAGGCGCCGCGGCCGCAAGCGCGGCGCCTGGCCGGGCGCGTGCTCGCCATTCTCGCATGGTGTCTGCTCGGCACGGCGGCCCTGGGAGCAGCCGTGGTCGGTGTCGCGCCGCAATGGGCGCACTCCCTGCTCCCGTCGTCCCTCGCGCTTCCGGGACGAGGCGCTGCACCGAAGGATCCTCCGCGTGCCGCGGATGCGCAGACCAGCGCCGCACCGCCGGCGGCCGGGCTCGACAACTCGATTGCCGGATCGGCGGGGACCGCGGTCAATCCCGCGAAGCCCGCGCACGGGCAAGTCAAGAAGAAGCGCGCGGCCAGCTCGTTGAGCCTGAATCCGAGCTATTGGGGCTTGCCCGAGGGGCAGCTTCACTGAGTATCGGCGGGCACCCTCCCGTCGACGGGAGCGGCCGGTTTCGCTCATAATCGGCGAACCGGATCGCTCTCAGAGGGTTGTCGCCCATGTCCAATCGGCGCTCGCGTATCACCACCGACATCGACTTCGGCCGCGACGGTAAGCAGACCGGGTTCCTGCGGCTGCCGCACTCCGTGCATCGGTCGGCTTACGGCTATATCGCGATACCCGTGGTGGCGATCCGCAACGGACAGGGCCCGCGCGTGCTGCTCACCGCCGGCAACCACGGCGACGAGTACGAGGGCCAGATCGTGCTCACCAAGCTCGCGCGCTCGCTCGAGGTCGACGCGATCCGCGGCTCGATCGTCATCCTTCCCATGATGAATTTCCCGGCGGCGCAGGCGGGCATGCGGACCTCGCCGATCGACGAGGGCAATCTCAACCGGACCTTTCCCGGCGATCCCGACGGCCGGCCCACCGCGATGATCGCGCATTACGTCGAGAGCGAGCTGATGCCGGAAGTCGACATCGTGATCGATCTGCATTCCGGCGGCAGCTCGCTCATCTACGTTCCCGGCACGCTCGCGCGGCACGCCACCGACAAGGCGCAGCTCGAGAAGATCCTGGGCCTGGTCCGTGCCTTCGGCGCGCCCAACAGCTACCTGATGGGTGTCGGCGCGGAGGATCGCAGCATTCTCGCCGCCGCGGAGCGCGCGGGCATTCTCGGCCTCAGCGCGGAGCTCGGCGGCGCCGGCATGGTGACGCGCGAGACCTTGGCGGTCACCGAACGCGGCGTGGTCAACGTGCTGCGCCACCTCGGCGCTCTCACGGGCAAGCCTGAGCCGCGCGCTACCCGCTTGCTCCAGGTGATCCGCGCCTCGCACTACGTCTATAGCCCCGACGCCGGGCTGTTCGAGCCGCACGCCGATCTCGGCGATCACGCCAAGCCCGGTCAGCTCGCGGGCCTCGTGCATTTTCCCGACACGCCCTGGCGCGAGCCGACGCCGGTGCATTTCGGCGGCGACGGCCTCGTGGTCTGCAAGCGCGTGCCCGCCCGCGTCGAGCGCGGCGACTGCGTCTATCACCTCGCGAGCGATCTCGCGGTCTGACGCAGGTGCCTCCTCAGACGTACGCCGCCTCGAGAATGTGCCGGTAGTCGGCGGCAGTGGCGGGGCGGGGATTGGTCTCGCTCAGGTGCTCGTGCGAGGCTTCTTCGGCGAGCTCGGGAATGAGCGCGGCATCGAGGCCGAGCTCGCTGAGCTTGGTGGGGAGGCCGATCCGGCGGGTCAGGCGCTCGATCCAATCCGCGAGATCGTCGGCGGGCGCGAGGCCGAGCGTGGCCTTGAGGCGTGCGATCTTCTCGGGCACGGCCGGCGCGTTGAAGCGCAGCACGGGCGGCAGCAGGATCGCGTTGAGCGTGCCGTGGTGATAGCCGAGCGCGCCCAGCGGATGGCCCGCCGCGTGCACGGCGCCCAGGCTCTTCTGGAAGGTGAGCCCGCCCTCGAGGGCGGCCATGAGCATCTGCCAGCGCGCATCGCGGTCATCGCCGTGAGAGACCGCGCGCTCGATCCAGCGGCCCGCGCGCTCGACGCAATCGAGTGCGATGGCGGCGGCGGGCGGATTGACCCAGGTGGAGAGATACGACTCGACGCCGTGGCTCAGCGCATCCATGCCCGTGGCCGCGGTCATGAGGGGTGGCAGGCTCAGCGTGAGCTCGGGATCGCAGATCGCGGTCTTCGGGATCAGCCTCAGGCTGACGCAGGCGATCTTGCGGCCGCCCTTCAAGGTGAGCGTGGCGGCGCGGCCGACCTCGGCGCCGGTGCCGGCGGTGGTGGGGATCGCAAGCACCGGCGCGATCTCTCGAATGCGCTGGGAGCCGCCGCCGCGGATGCCGTAATCGCCGAGCGAGCCCGGATGCGTCGCGAGCAGCGCCACGGCCTTGGCAAGATCGATCGCGGACCCGCCGCCCAGCGCCACCACGCCATCGCAGCCGTGCCCGCGGTAGAGCGCGAGCGCCGCCTCGGCCGCGGCCTCCGTCGGATTGCTGGGCGTGTCCTCGAAGACGGGCGGTGGCGTTCCATCGAGAGCGGCGAGCACCCGGTCCACCAGCCCCGCCGCACGCACACCGGGATCGGTCACCAGAAGCGGCCGTTGGACGCCGAGCAGCGCCAGCTCGCCCGGCAATAGCCGCAGCGCTCCGAAGTCGAACTGGATGCGCGACATGTAGCTGATGAGGGGCATGTTCCTAAGCGATATTCGAGCAGTTGGAAGCGTCCCCCCTCACCCAGCTTCGGCTAAGCTCGCTTCGCTCGCCAAGCCTCCGCAACCCTCTCCCCAACGGGGAGAGGGGAGGGTGAGGGAGTGCTTCTATATGATATGCCGAAAGCGAAGCCGAGCGCTCAATTCCCCGGGAGTACCCAGACCTCGGTTTTCGCGGGTAGCATCGAGCGCTCGAGCGGGAGGGCGGCCACGTCTCTGTAATGGACCGCGTAGCGGTCGCCGACGCGCTTGACGAAGCGATCGAGCACGGCCTGCCCGAAATAATGCATGGGGAACACCAGCGCGGGATGGATCGCGTCGATGACCTCGATCATGTCGTTCTGACTGAGAGTGAAGGCGCCGTCGATCGGCGTGAGCAGCACGTCGATCCGGCCGAGCTCGGCGAGGTGCTCGGGGGTCAGCGTGTGGTGCAGGTGCCCGAGATGCGCAATGCAGAGGTCGCCGGTCGCGAAAATGAAGATCGAGTTGCCGCCATACTCTGTGCCGCCGTCGCCGGCGCGGATGTTGGTGGGCACGTTGCGGATACGCACGTCGCCGAACTTCACATCGTAGTGCGGCGGGCCCTCGCCGGTGTCCCAGCCGCGCAGGACCAGCTTGATACCGGGATCGATGTCGTCGGTGTAGTGCATCGTGTGAGCGTGGTTCATGGTGACGACATCCGGCGGATCCTTCGGGCGCAGGAAGCCGTTGTAGTCCGTGACGATCGTCACTCCGGCGGGGCTGGTGATCAGAAAGCTGGAATGGCCGAGGAAGCTGAGCCCGACGATGGGCTCGGTCTCGGCGACGCGCGCGCGGTAGGCCGCGAGCGTGACCGCGGGGCGCGCTTGCGACACCACGTCCGCGCAGGCGCCGGCGCCCTCGGCGCGCGCCACGCCTAGGAGCGGCACCAGCGCCAGCAGAGCCGCGAAAAGGAGACGGGCACCCCGAGCGAATACAATGTCAGACCGCATGACGATTTCTCCCGCGAGCGGCGAGCAGGGGAATTATGCACCGGCGCCGAGCGCGCGCAACGCGCCCGGCGGCTTAGTCGGCGCCGGCGGCCGCCGCGAGCACGGGACGTTGGCTCTGCCGGCGGATGGTCTCGCGATAGAGGATGTAGAGGCCGCTCATCACCACGACGCAGGCGCCGCCGATGAGCACGGGCGTGGGCATGTCGCCCCAGATCAAGAAGCCGAACCCGATGGACCAGATCATGCTGGTATAGCTGAACGGCGCCAGGATCGCCGCCGGCACCAGCCGGAAGGCCAGGGTCCAGAGGATCTGGCCGAAGCCGGAGATGAGCCCGATGGACGCGAGGCCGATGGCGCCCTGCCAGGTGAGGCTCACCCAGCCGAACGGCAGGATCAGCACGCTGAGCCCGACCGCCACCAAGGCTTGATAGGTCACGAGCGTCGCGGGGCGCTCGGTTAGGCTCATCCGCCGGAGCGCGATGGTGACGGAGGCGCCGAGCGCGGCGTTGGCGAGCGCCAGGATCGAGCCGATCGAGAAGGTGCCGGGGCCCGGCTGCACCATGACCAGCACGCCGATGAAGCCCACGATGACCGCGGCCCAGCGATGCCGCCCGACTTTCTCGCCGAGCAGCGGGATCGACAGAACCGTCAGGAACAGCGGCGAGGAAAAGGTCACGGCAACCGCATCGGCGAGCGGCATCAGGTGATAGGCTATGAAGATAGCGACCATCGAGATGAACTGCAGTGTGCCGCGGCCGACGTGCTCAGCGATCCGGTGGGTGCGGAGCGTCGAAAATCCGCCCTCGCGCATGACCAGGCCGCACGAGAACACCAGCGCAAAGACGCTGCGGAAGAACACCACCTGCGAGACCGGGTAGACGGCCTCCTGGTACTTCACGAGGGCGTTCACCACCGAGAAGACCGCGACGGAGAGAATCATGTACAGGATGCCGCGCCGCACTTCCTCGCGGGTCGGCACCGGCATGACGACTTTATCCATAAATGACCGCTGCAGAACGGATGCCCGACATCCTCCGCCACATCCCGCCGCGCACCCAACGCAAAGCCTGCATTGCTGGTCTGCGGCCGGCCTCCCGCGCGAGTTAGTGTCATCTTAACGCCGGCGCTTCGATCGCCACAGTCTTGCCAGATTCACCGGTGCAGTGTTTGCTCGGTCCGAGCCGTTTTTGCAGAAGCGAGATATGCCGATGACCGCGTCCGCCCCGAGGCCCACGCTTGCCCAACTCGCCGCCGATCTCGCCGCCGGCCGTATCACCAGCCGCGCGCTGGTCGAGGCGGCGCTCGAGCGCATCGCCGACCCCGCGGGCGAGGGCAAGCGCGCTTTCCTCAAGGTCTATGGCGAGAGCGCCCGCGCGGCAGCCGACGCGCAGGACAAGCTGCGCAGCGCGGGTTATGTCGCCTCGCCGCTGGCGGGCTTACCGGTCTCGATCAAGGATCTCTTCGACGTCGCCGGGGAGCGCACGCTCGCGGGCTCGAAGGCGCTCGACGATGCGCCGGCGGCCAAGGCGGATGCGCCCATCGTGGCGCGTCTCAAGGCGGCGGGCGCGGTGCTGATGGGCCGCACGAACATGACCGAGTTCGCCTTCTCCGGCGTCGGCATCAATCCGCACTACGGCACGCCCGGAAATCCCTGGGACCGCAAGCGCATCCCCGGCGGCTCCTCGTGCGGCGCGCCGATCTCGGTGGCGGATGGCATGGCGGCCGTCGCGATCGGCACGGATACTGGCGGTTCCGTGCGCATCCCGGCGGCGTTCTGCGGCCTCGCCGGCTTGAAGCCGACGCAGTTCCGGATCCCGCGGGAGGGCGCCACGCCGCTCTCCACCACGCTCGATTCCATCGGGCCGATCGGCGTGAGCGTCGCGTGCTGCGCGATCACGGACGCGGTGCTCGCGGGCGAGCCGCCGGCGGTGCCGGCGGCGATCCCCGTCGGCGCGCTCCGGCTCGGTATCCCTCAAACGCTCATGCTCGACGACCTCGATCCGGAGGTCGCGGCTGCCTTCGAGCGTGCGACGTCTGCGCTCAGCCGCGCGGGTGCGCGCATCGTGGAACTGCCGCTGAAGCCGCTCGGCGACTACGCTGCGATCAACGCGAAGGGCGGCTTCTCGCCCTGCGAGGCCTATGCCTGGCATGAGCCGCTCTTGAAGCGGCGCGGCGGAGATTACGACCCGCGCGTGCGCGTGCGCATCGAGCGCGGCCGCGAGATGACCGCGGTGGATTACGTTCGCCTTCTCGAGCAGCGCGCCGATCTCATCGCGCGCACCGCCCGCGAGGCGGCCCACGTCGACGCGCTGATCGTGCCGACCCTGCCGCTGGTGGCGCCGCCGATCGCAGCCTTCGCCAAGGACGAGGATTTCTGGCGCCTCAATGGGCGCATTCTCCGCAACACCGCGCCGATCAACTTCCTCGATCGCTGCGCGATCACCCTTCCGATCGCTCCGCACGGCGAGGCGCCGGTGGGGCTGACTGTGGTCGGCAGCCACGGCGAGGATCGGCTGCTGCTCGCGATGGCGCTCGGCATCGAGGCGCTGGTCGAGCGGGAGTGCCGGCGCTAACTCCCACTTGGGGAGGATGGCATGCGATCGCGCGGGCCCGGTTTTCGGTGGCTCTGGTTGGCGGCGGCGCTGCCGCTGATCGCCGGTTGCGCCGAGCGTCCCCGCTATCCGCTGCTGTCGCCGATTGCGCAGGCCCAGAGCTACGGCTACGGCGAGACCGCCAAGGGTCCGGAGCGGTACACCGTGACCTACCGCACGCCCGTGCAGACGTCGTCGGGCCCGCCCACGGCGCAGGATCGGGAGGCCGAGGCCCTGCGCGCGCAAGCCCTCGACTTCGCGCTCTGGCGCGCCGCGCAGATCGCGGAGGCCTCGGGGTATGAAGGGTTTCGCGTCTCGGATAAACGAACCGACCTCGATACCCTGCCCGAGCCCGCTTACTACGATCGGGATTTCTATGGGCCGTGGGGCGGCGCCGGCGTGGACACGTTCGGGTACAATCGGAGCATGGGCGTCGGAGTGGGCGCGGGGCTCGGCTATACGCCGCGTCCGCCGAGCCTTTATGTCTATCGGCGCGCGCGAGCGAGCGTCGAGATCGAGCTTACTCATGCCTTGGTGCCGGGCGAGTACCGGGCCGCGGATGTGCTGGCGCAGGCCCAGCGAGCCTATCCGACCGCCGCCCAGACGCGGCCGCAAAGCTGAAGCCGCGTCAACGGCGGTAGCTCTCGATCTCGACCGGCCGCATCGCGGGCAGGCATTTCTGGAGGGTGCGCAGGACGTCGGCGATGGTGGGGCCGCTCGCCACGCGCTGCGGGCCGCTCAGCACCGCGAAGTCGCCATGCCGGCTGGTACCCGGTGCGAACTTCACCACGGTGTAGAGCGGGCGCTCCTGGGTATGGCGGAAGACCGAGAACAGCGCCGCGCTCTCGCGCTGGTCGATCGCGTAGTCGCGCCACTCGCCCCGCATGACTTGGCGGCTGTAGAGAGACAGGAGCTGGTTGAGCTCGGTGCGGCTGAAAAAGACGGCCTTGGCCTTGCGGCGGTAGTCGTTGAGGCGGTGGAACGTCGCCATCCTCCACCCGCCCCTAAGGACTTGTCTCTTCTGCATCCATAAACCGAAGTCTTCCCGATTTCGCGGGGCTCGTCCAGTCCCTCGGCCCCCTGTTTGCCTCGCCGGAGGCGAGCCGCTATGGTAGCGGCCGTTTTGGTTTGGGGTTGCGCGTGAGCGATATCTTTCAAGAAGTTGATGAAGATCTACGCCATGACAAATGGCTGCAGCTTTGGAAGCAGTACCAGAACTATGTCATCGGTCTCGCCGCGCTGATCGTCATCGCGACCGCGGCGGTCACCTACTGGCGGCATTACGATCAGCAGCAGCGCGAAACCGAGGGCCTGCGCAACGCCATGGCGCTCGATGATGCGCGCGGCGGTAAATTCACCGAGGCGGCGGATGCCCTGGATGCCATGGCGCGGAGCGCGCATGTCGGGCGCGCCACCGTCGCGCGCTTCGAGGCGGCGGCGCTGCGCATGCGCGCGGGCAACGAGGCGGCGGGGATCGCCGCCTATGATGCGATCGCCAAGGACGGCGCCATCGATCCGATCTATCGCGATCTCGCGACCGTCCTATGGAGCCTGCATGCGGTCGACACGGTCGACCCGCAAGCAGTCATCGATCGCTTGGCTCCCGTGACGAGCAAGGACAATCCCTGGCATGCCTCGGCGATCGAGGTGACGGCGGTCGTTCACCTGAAGGCCGGCGACCGCGCCGCCGCGCGCGCGGATTATCAAAAACTCGCCGACGACCTGGCGGCGCCGAGAGGCTTGCGCGCGCGCGCCGCGCAGATGCTGGCGGCGTTGGAATCTTGAGTTGGGATTTGTGGGAATGACGAAGTGGTTTCCGGTGGCGATGGCCATGATCGCGCTCGGTCTGGCGGGCTGCGACATAGCCGACATGGTGGACTCGGTGCTGCCGACCGCGCCCAAGCCGCCGCTTCCGGGCAAGCGGGTGTCGGTGCTCAATCTCGAGCAGCAGATCCAGCCGGATCCGTCGATCCAAGAAGTCGCCGTGCGCTTGCCGCAACCCGTCGTGAATCGCGATTGGCCGGAAGCCGGCGGCTATCCGACCCACGCCATGTATCACTTGGCGCTCGGCGACCCCGTGCGCCAGGCGTGGTCGCGCAGCTTCGGCGAGGGGAATTCCCGCTCCGGCCAGGTGCTGGCGGCGCCCGTCATCGAGAACGGCCGCATCGTAACCATGGATGCGGAATCCGTGGTGACCGCCTTCGACGCCGGCAACGGCCGCCGGCTCTGGAGGTTCAATACCCAGCCCAAGAAGACGGATACCACGACTTTCGGCGGCGGCGTTGCGGCGCTCGGCAACCGCGTCTACGTCACCACCGGCTACGCGGAGATCCTGGCGCTCGACGCCAAGACGGGCAGACAGCTGTGGCGACGCCCCGTGCCGGGTCCGCTGCACGCGGCCCCAACCGTCGCGGATGGCCGCGTGTTCGCGGTCACGGTCGACAATCAGCTCGAGGTCCTGGCGGCCGACGATGGCCGCGTCCTCTGGACGCACAACGGCCTGCCGGAGACCGCGGGATTGCTGGGCGGCTCGAGCCCGGCGGTAGAGGGCGATATCGTGGTGGTCGCCTATTCCTCCGGCGAGATCTTCGCGCTGCGGGTGGAGAACGGGCGGCCGCTCTGGACCGACAATCTCGCCAGCGCGCGCAGCCTCGACGCGCTGACCTCTCTTGCCGATATCCGCGGACGGCCGGTGATCGATCACGGGCTGGTGTTCGCCATCAGCCACAGCGGCCGCATGGTGGCGATCGATCTCCGCACCGGCGACCGCGTCTGGGAGCAGGACCTGGGCGGATCCTATACGCCGTGGATTGCGGGAGATTACGTCTACGTCCTGACCAACGACGATTCGCTTGTGTGCCTCACGCGGCACGAGGGCAAGATCAAGTGGGTGCTCGATCTCCCGCGCTACGAGAACGAGGAGAAGAAGAAGGATCCGCTGGATTGGTCGGGGCCGGTGCTCGCGAGCGACCGGCTGATCGTCGTGGCCTCCAATGGAGATGCCCTCTCGATCTCGCCCTATACGGGCAAGCCGCTCGGGCGGATCGTGTTCTCCGACGGCAGCTACGTGGCGCCGGTGCTCGCGAACAAGACGCTCTATATCGTCACCCAGGGCGCTGACCTCATCGCCTACCGCTAGCGCGGCCGCGATGCTGGCCGGGGGCGTGTCATGACCGCAACGGTCGCCATCGTCGGCCGCCCGAATGTCGGCAAGTCGACCCTGTTCAACCGCTTGACGCAACGGCGGCTGGCGTTGGTCGACGATACGCCGGGCGTCACGCGCGACTGGCGCGAGGGCGAGGCGCGGCTCGGCGACCTGCGTTTCCGCGTGCTCGACACCGCGGGCCTGGAAGAGGCCGAGCGCGACAGCCTCTCCGCGCGCATGAGCGAGCAAACCGAGCACTCGCTCGGCCAGGCCGACATCGTGCTGCTTCTCGTCGACGCGCGCGCGGGCATCACGCCGGTCGATCGGCATTTCGCCGAGCGACTGCGCCGGCGCGGCCTCCCGACCCTGCTGGTCGCCAACAAGACCGAGAGCCGGGCGGGCGACGCCGGGTTGCTCGATGCTTACGCGCTGGGCCTGGGCGAGCCGATCGCGATCTCGGCGGAGCATGGCGAGGGTATGGCCGAGCTCTACGACGCCATCCGACCGCTGATCGAGAGCTCGCCCGAGCCCACCGAGGAGGCGCCGGCGGTAGAAGCGCCGAAGCCGCTGCAGCTTGCCGTGGTGGGGCGGCCGAACGTCGGCAAATCAACCCTGGTCAATCGCCTCCTCGGCGAGGAGCGGCTGCTGACGGGGCCCGAGGCCGGCATCACCCGGGACGCGATCACGGTCGAGTGGCGCTGGCACGGCAAGCCGGTGCGGCTCATCGATACCGCGGGCCTTCGCCGCAAAGCCAAGGTCGAGGGCAAGCTCGAGAAGCTCTCGGTCGCCGACACGCTGCGCGCGATCCGCTTCGCCGAGGTGGTGGTCCTCGTGCTCGACGCCGAGCAGATGCTGGAGCGCCAGGATCTCACCATCGCCCGCCTGGTCGAGGAGGAGGGGCGCGCCCTCGTGCTCGCGGTCAACAAGTGGGACCTGGTGACCGACAAGCCGAAGGCGCTGGAGCGGTTGCGGTACCGGCTCGAGGTTTCGCTGCCGCAGCTGCAGGGCGTCGCCGCGGTGACGCTCTCCGCCAAGACCGGCCGCGGGCTCGAGAAGCTGATGCCGGCGGCGTTCGCGGCTCATGCCGCGTGGAATCGCCGGATCGCCACGCCGGCGCTCAACCGCTGGCTCGAGGCGGCGCAGGCGCGGCACCCGCCGCCGCTGGTCTCGGGGCGCCGGCTGCGCCTGCGCTATATGACCCAAGCGAACATCCGTCCGCCCACCTTCGCGCTCTTCGCCTCCAAACCCGGCGACTTGCCGGAGTCCTACCGCGGCTACCTCGTGAAGCTCCTGCGCGAGGACTTCGACCTGCCGGGCGTGCCCATCCGCATGATGCTGAGGAAGGGCAAGAATCCGTACGCCGGAAAGGACTGAGCGCGGCTCAGCTCCGACGCCGGTCCATGAAGATGAGCGCGGCGCCCGCGAGCACGGCCACGATGCCGGCATAGGTCGGGATGGGGTAGTTGGTCTCGGTCGTCTGTGTCGCCGTCACCGGGCCAATCTTGGCGACCTCCTCGGTATGACGAACCGGGATCTCGCGGACGACCAGCCCGGCGATTCCCAGTACGATGAGCACCACGCCCAGGATGGCTAACGGTCGCATCGGATATCTCCTGTTTTGAAATGCAAGTTGAGAAGCTGCGAGTGCGGATCAGGCAACGGCCGAGACGAGCTCGCCATTCCGCGCCGAGCGAGCTTCGGCGAGCGCGACGAAAATCTCGGTGCGGGTTTCCGGCGATGGCAGCTTGGCGCGGTCCTCGCCGGGAAAGGCGCGCAGACGCAGCGCCGTCCCCAGGACGCCGGGATCCACCAGGTTCGCGGTCGCCTTGGTGACGCCGAGCTCGCGCGCGTAAATGCGCACCAGCGCCTCGAGCGCGGCCTTGCTGGCGGCATAAGCGCCCCAGTAGGCGGCGAGATCGCGGGCGGCGGCGCAGGTCACGAAGAGCGCGCGCCCGGCGTCGGATAGGCGCAGCAGCGGATCGAGCGAGCGGATGAGGCGCCAGTTGGCGGTCAAGTTCACCGCCATCACCTCGTCCCAACTCTTGGGATCGAGGTGCCCGAGCGGCGAGAGCTTTCCGAGCACCGCCGCGTTGCCGACGAGCACGTCGAGCCGGCCGAAGCGCTGCTGGATCGCGACGCCCATCTGGTCGATTTTGTCGAGCTCGCGGAGGTCGAGGGGCAGCAGCGTCGCCGGTGTGCCGCCGGCCTTGCGGATCTCGTCGTCGACTTCCTCGAGCCCGCCTTGGGTGCGCGCGGTCAGGATGACGTGGGCGCCTTCGGTGGCGAAGCGCTTCGCAAGAGCCGCGCCCAAGCCGCGGGAGGCGCCGGTGATGAGCGCCAGGCGGCCCTGGAGCCGGCCGCCGCTCGGCGCCGCCATCGGCTCAAGCCGTCTCGGCCAGGAGCGACAGCTGGATCGAGACCTTGCCGGCGTCGTAGTCGGTGAGCGCGATCGGATAATCGCCCGTGAAGCAGGCGTCGCAGTACTTGGGCGCCGCAGGGTCGCGGCCCGCCTCGCCCATGGCGCGGTAGAGACCGTCGATCGAGATGAAAGCGAGGCTGTCGGCGCCGATGTGGCGGCCCATGGCCCTCACGTCGTAGCGCGAGGCCAGGAGCTGCTCGCGCTCGGGCGTCGCGATGCCGTAGAAGCAGGAATGCGTGGTCGGCGGGCTCGAGATGCGCATGTGCACCTCGCGGGCGCCGGCGCTGCGCACCATGTCGACGATCTTGGTCGAGGTGGTGCCGCGCACGATCGAATCGTCCACGAGCACGACGCGCTTGCCCTCGAGGTGCGAGCGGTTCGCGTTGTGTTTGAGCTTGACGCCGAGGTGGCGGATCTGGTCGGTCGGCTCGATGAAGGTGCGGCCGATATAATGATTGCGGATGATGCCAAGCTCGAAGGGCAGGCCCGATTCCTGGGCGTAGCCGATCGCGGCGGGCACGCCGGAATCCGGCACCGGCACCACGATGTCGGCATCGATATGGCTCTCGCGGGCGAGCTCGGCGCCGATGCGCTTCCTCGCCTCATAGACGCTGGTGCCCTCGACCACGCTGTCGGGGCGCGCGAAATAGATGTGCTCGAAGATGCAGAAGCGCTTGCGCAGCTTCGGGAATGGCCGCGAGCTGCGCACGCCGAGCGCGTCGATGGTCAGGAGCTCGCCGGCCTCGACGTCGCGCACGAATTCCGCGCCGATGATGTCGAGCGCGCAGCTCTCGGACGAGATGATCCAGGCATCGCCGAGCTGGCCCAGCACCAGCGGCCGGACTCCGAGGGGATCGCGCACGGCCATGAGCCCGTCCTGCGCCAGCGCGCCCAGGGAATAGGCGCCCTCCACCTGCCGCAGCGCCTCCACCATGCGATCCTCGACCGTGCGCTTGAGGCTGGTGGCGATCAGGTGAACGATCACCTCGGTATCGCTGGTCGACTGGAACAGGCTGCCCCGCCGCACCAGCTGGCGGCGCAGGTGATAGGAGTTGGTGAGATTGCCGTTGTGGCAGATCGCGAGACCGCCGAACTCGAAGTCGGCGAACAGCGGCTGCACGTTGCGCATGGCCACTTCGCCGGTGGTGGCATAGCGGACATGGCCGAGCGCCGAGTGGCCGGCGAGCCGCGCCATCACGTCCTTGGAGGCGAAGATATCGCCGACATGGCCCATATCCCGGTGCGCGTGGAACTGCTCGCCGTCGAAGGCGACGATCCCCGCGGCTTCCTGGCCGCGGTGCTGCAGCGCGTGGAGGCCCAATGCCACCAGCGCCGCGGCCTCGGAATGGCCGAACACGCCGAACACGCCGCACTCTTCCCTCAGATGGTCGTCGTCATAAGGGTGGGTGGTCGGCATGTCTGGACCCTCGGCGGTCGGCGGGTGGGCGGACAGTCCCGCCGTAGGCTAGATAGGGACGACTCCGCGGGTTTTTGAGGCCCGGCGAGAAGGGTTCTACACGCTATCCGCCGGTACTTCCAGCCGGGTCGGCAAACCCCTTGCGCGGTCAATCGGATGCGCCGGAGCCAGCGGCCGGGCGCCGGCCCCGTGGCCGGACATACCTCCGCGAGTCGCCGAGTCCACAGCGCACTATTGCGACGAGTTCTGCTGGAACAGGCGGTTCATATCCCGCTGCTGGTCGGAGGTGTAGCCCTTGCCGGTTTCGGCGTCAGTGGATTTCGGCGCGGCCTGGGTGGGCTGCTGGAGGGCGCGGATCGCGCCCGTGGCGTCGCGGGCTTGGTCCACGCGCTGCTGCGCCTCGGCGGCGGTGGTCTCGGCCCGGTTGCGCACCGAGCTCGGCACCAGGGCCTTGAGCTTGTCGGCGCCGATCTGCAGCAGGGTTGCCGTGCGTGCCTCCTTGATCCAGACGGGCCGGTTGGCCTCCGGCAGGGCCCAGGTCACGCCGATATAGACGAGACACGCGAGGATCACGCCGCGCACCAGCCCGAACAGCAGCCCGAGGGTGCGGTCGAGAGCGGAGAGCGAGCTGTCCTTGACCCGGCGCGAGATCATCGAGCTCAGGATCGAGAGCACAATCAGCACCACCACGAACACCGAGAGCGCCGCCGCGGCATCCGCGACGATGCCCTTGGCGAGCCACCGCTCCGCGATCGGGCGCGAAAAAGGGAAGGCGTAGAGCGCGGCCAAGCTGGCGCCGATCCACGTGCCGACCGACAGCGCTTCCCGGACGAACCCCCGGGCGAACGCGAAGAGGCCCGACAGCACGATCAGCACGATGATGAAGATGTCGAACGGATTCATTCGTTTATTGTCTCACAGGCGGCTGGATGGCGCCGAAAGATTTCCGCGAATGCGGCGGAGTCGCCCTCGGTGTCCAATCTGGGTCATCGCGGCGCGGCGCGGCGCGGCGCCGCGCGTCCCGGTGTCACGTCGAAGCGCGCGAGGAGGTCGCCGAGATGCGCGATCTCCCGGATCGAGGCCGGAGCGCCCTCGGGCGCGCGGGTGCGCGCCTGGCTCGATCGCCGCGGCATCCAGGCGGCCGCGAAGCCGAGTTTTCCGGCTTCCTTGAGCCGTGCTTCCGCCTGCGCCACCGGGCGCACCTCTCCTGAGAGACCGATCTCGCCGAAGACCACGGTGTCCGCGGGTACGGGCTGCTGCGTGGCGCCCGAGATCAGCGCCGCCGCGACCGCGAGGTCGGCCGCTGGCTCGGCGATGCGCAAGCCGCCGGCGACGTTGAGATAGATGTCGTTGGCGCCGATCGAGAGACCGCAGCGGGCGTCGAGCACCGCCAGCACCATCGCGAGGCGGTTGCCGTCCCAGCCGATGACCGCGCGGCGCGGCGTGCCCAGAGGCGCGGGGGCGACCAGCGCCTGGATCTCCATCAGCACCGGCCGCGTCCCTTCCATGCCCGCGAACACCGCGGAGCCGCTGACCTCGCCCCGCCGCTCCGCGAGGAAGAGCGCCGACGGGTTCGGCACCTCGGCAAGACCGCGGTCGGTCATCTCGAAGACGCCGATCTCGTCGGTCGGGCCGAAGCGATTCTTGACCGCGCGCAGGATCCGGAACTGGTGGCCGCGCTCGCCTTCGAAATAGAGCACGGTGTCGACCATGTGCTCGAGCACCCGCGGCCCTGCGATGGTGCCCTCCTTGGTGACATGGCCCACCAGAAGCAGGCAGAAGCCGCGATCCTTGGCGAGCCGGATGAGTTCGTGGGCGGACGCGCGCACCTGGCTCACCGTGCCGGGCGCGCTGTCGAGGCTGTCGAGGTAAAGCGTCTGGATGGAATCGACCACGACCACGTCGGGTCCGCCGCGCTGGTCGAGGGAAGCCGCGATGTCGCGCACGCTGGTGGCAGCGGCGAGCTGCACGGGTGTCTGCGCCACGCCGAGCCGAAGCGCCCGCAGACGGATCTGATCGAGGGATTCCTCGCCGGAGATATAGAGGCAGGTGGCTGGGGACCGCGCGCCCTGGAGCGCCGCGAGCGCCGCCATGGCCTGCAGCAGCAGCGTCGATTTGCCGATGCCGGGATCGCCGCCCACCAGCAAGGCCGAGCCCGGCACCAGCCCTCCGCCGCAGACCCGGTCGAGCTCGGCGATGCCCGTGATCCGCCGCTCCAGCGGCGCGCTCGTCCCGGCGAGGCCGACGACCTCGATTTTCTTGCCCTTGCCGCCGCCCAGACCGCGCGGCGATGCCGACTGGGTGGTTTCCTCGACCAAACTGTTCCAGCCGCCGCAGGCCTCGCACCGGCCGGCCCACTTCGGATAGGAGGCGCCGCATTGTTGGCAGACGAAGCGGGTGTGCGCACGAGCCAAGTCGATTACTCCAGGCGATCAGGTCGCCCGCACCTCCATCTGGATCGGCCCCTCGGCGCGGCCGTGGATGAACTGCTCCACGAAGGGATTGCCGGAGCGGTCGATCTCGGCGGTGGGGCCGGACCAGATGATGCGGCCCTTGTGAATCATCGCGATGCGGTCGGCGATCTTGCGCGCGCTCACCATGTCGTGGGTGATCGACATGGCGGTGGCGCCGAGCTGACGGACGCACTTGATGATGAGGTCGTTGATCACGTCCGCCATGATCGGGTCAAGGCCGGTGGTGGGCTCGTCGAAGATGATGATCTCGGGCTCGACGCAGATCGCGCGGGCGAGCGCCACGCGTTTCTGCATGCCGCCGGAAAGCTCCGACGGCCGGAGTTCGCCGACCTCGGGGCCGAGGCCCACCTGGGCCAGCGTGTCGAGCGCGGTCCTTTTGGCTTCCGCGCGCGCGACGTTGCGGCCCTGGATCAGGCCGAAAGCGACATTCTCCCAGACCGGCAGAGAATCGAAGAGGGCGGCACCCTGGAACAGCATGCCGAACTTGCGCATGACGCGCTCGCGCTCGCCGGCGGAGCGCCCGACCATTTCCTCGCCGTCGATCTTGACCGAGCCGCCGTCGGCCTGCATCAGCCCGATGATGCACTTCGCCAGCACCGATTTACCCGTACCGGAGCCGCCGATCACCACCACGCTCTCGCCGACGCCGATCTCGAGGTCGAGCCCGTCCAGCACGACCTTCCGGCCGAAGGATTTCCTGACGCTGCGGACGGCGATCTTGGGAGTGCCGGCAGGCGGTTTCGGGCTCATCATCGACCCACGAACAAGATCGCGGTGAGGACGTAATCGAGCAGCAGGATCAGGATCGAGGCCGACACCACCGCGTAGGTGGTGGCGGCGCCCACGCCCTGCGCGCCGCCCTTGGAATTGTAGCCGAAGTAGCAGCCCATGAGCGCCACCACGAAGCCGAACACGCCGGCCTTCACGAGTCCGGCGGTGATGTCGTTGGCCTGCATGTAGTCCGCGGTGCGTTGGAGGTAGGCGGCGGCGTTGAATCGCAGCTTGTAGCTGCCGACCAGGAAGCCGCCGAAGACGCCGATGATGTCGGCAACGAACACCAGAATCGGCAGCGTAATGGTGCCCGCGAGCACGCGCGGCACGACCAGGTATTTGAAGGGGCTGGTGGATAGGGTGGTGAGCGCGTCGATCTGGTCGGTGACGCGCATGGTGCCGAGCTCGGCGGCGATGGCGGCGCCGATGCGTCCCGCCACCATCAGGCCCGCGATCACCGGCCCGAGCTCGCGGGTGACCGACAGCACCACCACCGTCGGCACCGCGCTCTCGGCGGCGAAGTTGCTGAAGCCGGTATAGGTCTGCAGCGCCAGCACCATGCCCGTGAACAGCGCGGTCAAGCCCACGACCGGCAGCGAGTAGTAGCCGATGTCGATCACCTGCCGCCCGATCAGGCGCAGATAGATCGGCGGCCGCACGCAATGGCTGAGGGCCGAGAGAGTGAAGAGGGCCATCCGCCCGCTGGCCGCGAGCCCGTTCAGGAAGACCGCGCCGATCGAGGCGAGAAAGCCGAGAAGCGGCATTCGCCTAAGCGCCGTGATAGACGCGGTGGTAGCGGCGGCCGAGGGCGGTGAGTACCTCGTAGCCGATGGTGCCGGCCCGAGTGCCCACGACGTCCGCGGGGTTCTTGGCGTCGATGAGATCGGCGAAGCCGCCGACCTGGACCAGCGCGGGGTCGAGACCCGTCACGTCGAGCGTCATCAAGTCCATGGAAATGCGCCCGACGACCGGAACCTGCCGGCCCGCGATGCTGGCCATGGCGCGACCCTTCGACGAGCGAAACCAGCCGTCGGCGTAGCCCACCGCGACGGTTGCAATGCGACCCCCCCGGTCCATGCGGTGCTCGGCACCATAGCCAACGGTCTCACCCCTGTCAACGTCGTGGACCTGGATGATTCTTCCCTTAAGGTGAATGACTTGCGACATCGGGTTCAACTGATCTGTGAGCGGATTTATGCCGTAGAGAGCGGCGCCCGCGCGCACCATGTCGAAGTGAAAATCCGGGCCCAGGAAGATACCGGAGGAGGCCGCGAGGCTCGCCGGCGCCGGTGGCAATTTGCGCCGGGCGGCGAGGAACAGGCGGCGCTGCTCGGCATTCTTGCCATGCTTGGGGTCCTCCGCGACGACGAGGTGGCTGAGGATCGCGCGCAGCGAGACGCCGGCGAGGCGGTCGGGCTCGCCCAGCAGGACCTGCGTCTCCGCGCGCGAGAGGCCGAGCCGCGACAGGCCGGTGTCGAGGTGGAGGATCGCCGCCGGCCGCTGCTTGAGGGGCAGGGTGAGCTTCCGCCAGACATCGAGCTGGCCAAGGTCGTTGAGCACGGGGATCAGCCGGGCGCGCAGCACGTCCGCCTCGGTCCGCGGCAGGAGGCCGTTGAGGACCGCGATCTCCGCGGTCTTGAGCGTCTCCCGGAGCGCCAGACCTTCCTCGAGGGTCGCGACGAAGAAGGTCTTGCAACCCGCGGAAGCGAGCATCTTGGCCACCGGGGCGGCGCCTAGGCCGTAGCCATCGGCCTTCACCACCGCGGCGCATTGGACCGTCTTGCCGACCTTCCCCTGCAGGAAACGCCAGTTCTTCTCGATGGCGCCGAGATCGATTTCCAAGATGCCGCTGGCGCGATCGGCGGCAGCATCGACGCTCGCCGGACGGCGGCGGGGAGGGGCAAGGCGTTTGGAGGACATCGGGGAAGGTGCGGTGCTCAGGCTTTTATGACACCCCCAGTCTAGCGGCTTCCGCGGGTCTCAGCGAGCATTACGGCCGATTGCCATGCGAATCGAGGCGGCATCGATGCTGCTGTCGGTGCGGGGTTGGACTATAAGCGCTTCAATAGCAGGACAATGGTCCGGGGGCTCATGCTGACCGCGCGCGCGTCAAGTCGAAAGGGTACGCCGTTCTCCATCCACGATCTGCGCTTCGACATCCTCGATGAGGACAAGCCGATCGGCAATTTGATCTATGACAAGAGGGACATGCGAGCCGCGCTCACCCTCGACGGCAACACTTATACCGCGGAGCGCGCGACCGATCGATCGGACGAGCGGCTCTATCAAACCCTGCTCCGGGTCCTGGCAGGGGGCGCGAAGCCGCCCGCCAATCCCTATGCGCTCAAGGACGCGAGTGGCCAGGTTCTGGCAGTGGCGGAGAAGACGAAGCAAGGTTTCTCGGTCAGCCGCGGCGAAGAGGGCTTTGCCTTCCGCAAGCCGTCCTTCTTCTCCCGGCCTTACCATCTCTACCGCGAAGGCAGCGACCAGTCGCTGGGCGCGGTCGGGCAGAAGAAGTTCTTCACGACGACCCTGCACATGGACCTGCCGGCCGACTTCGACCGGGCGTTTCAGGTCTTCCTGCTGGTGCTCTTGCTCAACCTCACCATGCAGGCACTGGAGAGCTCGACGACCTAAGCTTTACAGCCGCTTCGCCATTTTGATCGAGGTCGGCTGGTCGAAACCGGGGTGCGCCTCACGGCCGACCTCGCGAAAGCCGCGCGCGGCGAAGTAGCGAAAGTTGTCGGTGAGGGCGATCCGCACGCCGAGGGTGAGAGCGGTGGCCCCGCTCGCGCGGGCGTGGCGCTCGGCCTCGGCCAGAAGGCGGCTCGCGATGCCGTGCCGGCGAAAGTCCGGGTGCACGGCGAAGCGGCCGAGGTAGAGGTTCGTACTCCGGCGGGTCGCGAGCACGCAACCCACGAGCCGGCCCCAAGCCTCCGCGATGATAACGGCGTGGTCGGCGAAAGCGGCGGCGATCGTCTCCGCGGTCTCGCTGAGCGCACCCGACTCGGGTTGGAGCCGTCCCCGGTATTCCTCGAACGCCGTGCCGATGAGATCGGCGATCGCCGCGCTCTCCGCGTGTACCGCAAATCGGATCGCGGTCTCGCCTGTCCCAGGGCTCAGATGCCGGTCTGCTCGGGCAGGTGGTCGTCGGCGACGAAGTTGCTGAACTTCGTGGTGTCGCCGTCGAAGCGCAGCGTGACGTTGTCGATCGGACCGTGACGCTGCTTTCCCACGATGATCTCGGCCCTTCCGTAGGCCTTCTCGCAGAGCTCTTTCCAGCGGTCGTGGCGATCGCCGAACTTCTCGAGGCTCTCATCGGGCCTCTGCACCGGCTCGGAGCGATGCAGGTAGTATTCCTCGCGGAAGATGAACATGACGACGTCGGCGTCCTGCTCGATCGAGCCGGACTCCCGGAGGTCGCTCAGCAAAGGCCGCTTGTCCTCGCGCTGCTCGACCGCGCGCGAGAGCTGCGCCAGCGCCAGCACGGGCACGTTGAGCTCCTTGGCGAGCGCCTTGAGCCCGCGGGTGATCTCCGAGATCTCCTGCACCCGGCTCTCGCCGGCGGTGCCCTCACCCGAGCCGTGCAGGAGTTGGAGATAGTCCACGATGACGAGATCGAGGCCTCTTTGGCGCTTTAGGCGGCGCGCGCGCGTGCGTACGGCCGCGATACTGAGAGCCGGGGAGTCGTCGATGTACAGGGGAAGGTTGGCCAGCACGTGACTCGTCTGAACAAACTTCTCGAAATCCTCGGCCTTGACCTCGCCTCGGCGGATCAGGTGCGAGGGCACGCCCGATTCCTCGGATAGGATACGAGTTGCGAGCTGCTCGCTGGACATCTCCAGCGAGAAGAACGCGACGACGGCGCCATCCTCGGTCTTTTTCTTGCCGTCCGGCGTCTCTATCGTCCGGTGGTTGCGGGCGGCGTGAAAGGCAATGTTGGTGGCGAGGGCGGACTTGCCCATGGATGGGCGCGCCGCCAGAACGACCAAATCCGAGGGATGGAGCCCGCCCAGGAGCTTGTCGAGCTCCGTGAAGCCGGTGGCGACCCCGACGATGCGTCCGTCGCGCTTGAACGCATCGGCCGCCAGCTCTATGGCCGTGATGAGAGCTTGCTCGAACGGCTGGAAGCCGCGCTCGGACCGGCCGGTGGTCGCGAGATCGAACAGCCGCTTCTCCGCGACCTCGATCTGGTTTACGGCGTCGCGCTCGAGATCGTGGGCGAAGGCCTCGTTGACCACGTCCTCGCCGAGCGTGATCAGTTCCCGGCGCAGGTACAGGTCGTAGATCGTGCGGCCGTAATCCTCGGCATTGATGATGGTCACCACCGAGCGCGCGAGCCGCGCCAGATACTCGCCGCCGCCGATCTCCTGCAGTGCGGTGTCCTGATCGAACAGGTTCTTGAGCGTGACGGGGTTGGCGATCTGACCGCGCTCGATCAGCTTGCCGATGGCGGCGAAGATGCGGCCGTGCACGCCCTCGGCGAAATGCTCGGGCAGCAGGAACTCGGAAACCCGATGAAAGGCGGCGTTGTTGACGAGGATCGCGGCGAGCAGCGCCTGCTCGGCCTCGGTGTTGTGCGGCGGCGTACGGTAGGGCGTCTCGGCGCCCTCGCGCAGCGGCGTCACATTGTTGGGGCGAACAGGCTCGGCCATGGTCGCGGACTCATATCACCGCGACTCGGCCGCGCGCTATCGCCGAATCATGCACAGCCTGTGGAACACGCGCACACTTCTCGCAAGCGCGCCGCGCGGCGCCACTATTAACTCGCCGCCGGGCTTTTGCTCGCCGTCCGTCACGCGGCGACGCTTGAGTGTCTTACTATCTATGCATCAATTGAAATTGCCCTCACGGTCATGAGCCGCCGCGGAGCTCGCCCTTTGCTTGATACAGCCATGACCCACCGGAGACGGAAGCGGATCGCCACGGGTCAGCTCGCCGCCGGGCTCTTGCTCGCGGTGGTGTTGCGGGTGAGTTTCTCCTGCATCGCCTTGACTTCCTGGCGCGCGATCGAGCGCAGGTGCACCTCGTCGGGACCGTCGGCGAATTGCAGGATGCGGCCCTGAGTCCAGATGTCCGGCAGCGGCGTGTCTTGCGTCAAGCCCTTGGCGCCGAAGGTCTGCATGGCGCGGTTGGCGATGGTGACGAGCATGCGCGGCACCGCGACCTTGATGAGCGCCACTTCTCTGCGCGCGGCCTTGTTGCCGGACCTGTCCATGAGCCACGCGGCCTTCAGCACCAGGAGCCGGGCCTGCTCGATCTCGATGCGCGAGAGCGCAATCCAGTCCTGCACCGCGCCGTGCTCGTGCAACAGCCGGCCGAAGGTCTTGCGCTGCAGCGAGCGCTGCACCATGAGCTCGAGCGAGACCTCGGCGGCGCCGATCGAGCGCATGCAGTGATGGATGCGGCCGGGCCCGAGGCGAGCTTGCGCCAGCGCGAAGCCGCCGCCTTCCTCGCCCAAGAGATTGTCGACGGGGATCCGGACGTTCTCGAACAGGATCTCGCAGTGCCCCTCGGGGGCCTGGTGATGCATCACCGGCGGATTGCGCACCACCCGCACGCCCGGCGCATCCCTCGGCACCAGCACCATACTTTGCCGGCGGTAGGCCTCCGGCCGGTCCGGGCTGGTCTGGCCCATCACGATGAAGATCTTGCAGCGGGGATCGCCGGCGTTGGTGATGAACCACTTGCGGCCGTTCACCACCCACTCGTTGCCCTCGCGCTTGATGGAGGTGCGGATGTTGGTGGCGTCGGAGGAGGCGACCTCGGGCTCGGTCATGGCGAAGGCCGAGCGGATCTTGCCGTCGAGCAGCGGATGCAGCCATTGCGCTTTCTGCGCGGGCGTCGCCGCGAGGTGCAGCAGCTCCATGTTGCCGGTATCGGGAGCGCTGCAGTTGAACACCTCGGAGGACCAATGAATGCGTCCCATGATCTCGGCGCAGGGCGCGTAATCCAGGTTCGACATCTGCGTGCCCGGCTCGTCGGGTTTGAGGCCCGGCAGGAACAGGTTCCAGAGCCCTTTGGCGCGCGCCTTGACCTTCAGCTCGTCCATGAAGGGCGGCGGGAAGACGTGCTGATGCTCCACGATGTGCGTGTAGTCCGTCTCGCGCGGGGCCACGTGCTCGGCGATGAAGGCCTTGAGCTCGGCCTGAATTCGGTTCGATTTCTCCGAGTATTCGAAGTCCATGGCGCGTCCCCGTCTAGGCGCAGTACTCGATCACACCATGCGACAGGACTGCGCCCCTGTCCACGGGACCTAAGTGTCGAGCATTTTCCGCACGTCCGCGATGGCCATCATGTCGCGCATCCACGCGAACGAGCCTTGCTCCTTCATGGCGCGCCCGGCCTTGACGAACGCCGCGAGCGCGAGGCGGGAGAGCGCGCCGCCGACGCTGATCCGCTTGGCGCCGGCCTCGCCGAGCTGCGTCAGCGTGATGTCGGGATCGAGCCAACCGGTGACCACGTTGACCGGCCGGCTCACGGCGCGCACGACCTCGCGCACCTCGTCCAGGTTGCGCAGGCCCGGCGCGTAGAGCACGTCCGCGCCGGCCGCCTCGTAGGCCTGCAGCCGGCGGATGGTATCGGCCATGTCCGTGCGCCCGTGCAGCAGGTTCTCCGCCCGGGCCGTCAGCAGGAACGGCACCGGCAAGGCGTGCGAGACTTTCGCCGACGCGCGCACGCGCGCGACCGCGAGGTCGAAATCGTAGATCGGGCTCTTCCGGTCGCCGCTGTAGTCCTCGATCGAGCCGCCGACCGCGCCCGCCTCGGCGGCGAGCCGGATCGTCTCGGCGGCCGCCTCGGGCTCGTGCGCGAAACAGTTCTCGAGATCGGCGTTGACCGGGAGATCCGTCGCCTCGGCGATCACCCGGCAGTTGGCGATCACTTCGTCGCGGCTCACCGTACTATCGGCGCGGCCGAGCATGTTGGCGAGCCCCAGGCTAGTGGTGGCGAGCGCCTCGAAACCCAGCGCCGTCAGCAGCCTTGCGGTGCCGGCCTCCCAGGGATTGGGGATGATGAAGGCGCCGCGCCGCTCGTGCAGCGCGCGGAACGCCGCCGCTTTCTCCGCTTGGGTGCGCATGTCGGTTTCTCCTCGATCAGTTGACCTCAGAGCCGGGAGTCTCGGCTTGGCGCTTTCCTTTGTCTAATGCATAGTTTTTCTTTGAAGCATCAGGAAAGCTGATCGATGGACATCGAGGGCATCCGCACCTTCCTCGCGATCGCCGAGCTCGGCGGCTTCACCCGCGCCGGCCGGCGGCTGCACCGCTCGCAACCGGCGATCAGCCGGCGTCTCGGAATTCTCGAGCATGAGCTCGGTGCGCCGATGTTCGAGCGCTTGCGCGGCCGCGTGCGTCTGACCGAGGCGGGTCGCGTCTTCTTGCCTCACGCGGAGGCGGCGTTGGCGTCGCTGAGAGACGGACAGGAGGCCGTGCGCGGTTTGCAGGCGGGCCTCGAGGGCGCGGTCTCGCTCGCGTTGGTCGGCACGCTCGCCGATACGCGCATCGTCGACACGCTCCGCGCGTTCGCGGCGCGCTCGAAGGGCGTGCGGCTCGAGCTCCGCACGGCCTCGAGCCGAGAGGTCAGCGACCTCGTCCACCGCGGCGAGGCGACGCTGGGCCTGCGCTATTTCAACAGCGATCGGTCGGAGCTGGTCTCGCTCGAAGCCGGCAGCGAGGCAATGCTCGTGGTGGCGGCGCCCGGACATCGCCTGGCGGCCCGCCGCGTGAGCCGGGCGCGCCAATTGGCGGGCGAGCGCTGGATCGGCTTTCCGCCGACGCCTGGCGAGCGGGATTCCGGCCAAGTCCTGACGCGGCAGCTCATCCGCGCGGGGCTCGAGGGGGCGGATGTCACGTTGATCGACAGCCTCACGGCGCAGAAACGTCTGGCACAGGCAGGTTTCGGGTTGGCGCTGGTGCCGGAGAGCAGCGTCCGTGACGAGCTACGCCAGGGTGCGCTGGTGGCGCTGGATATTCCCGCGATGCGCACCACCATTCCGATCAGCGCCGTTCACCGGCGCAACGGCTATCTCAGCCCAGCCGCCAAGGCGTTGCTGGCGCTATTGACCGGCGCGACACCGCGGCCGAAGGTGCGCCGCTGAAGGGGAGATTGTGTCCGGGCTCGGGGGCTTAGAGATGAAGCGGCGCCATTTCATGTCACGTCTCGGCGCGGCAGTGATGTGGCCGCTGACGGTGGGCACGGTAATTTGTGCGAGCGGAATCACCGCGGCGGAAGTCTCGCCAACTTCGAAGCCGGGCCAGAGTGGTCTCCATCGGATGCTCCATATCCGCGCGATCGTCGGCAAAGAGAAGCGCGTCTATGGTCATCTCCGGCTGTCGCGGGGCTGCGTCGAAGGGCCGCTCCCTGATATGACCATCACCAAGCCGCCGGCTATCGGCACGCTGAGCGTGCGAACCGAGGTCGTGACACTCACAGACCCGAATTTTGGCAAGTGCGGCCCCGGTCATTCCGGAGATGGCGTCGTCGTCTACTACAAGGCGACAGCCGCCGGGCAGGACGCGTTTGAATATCAAATGTCGTCGCCCGGACTCCCCACGACGACCTGGACAGTGGGTGTCGAGGTTCGCTGAAACTGGACGCCTGCGGCGCGCGCGACGAAACGCGGGGGGCGGTCGACGTCAGGCGGCGTCTCACTCGTAGCGCAGCGCCTCGATGGGATCGAGGTGCGCGGCCTTGCGCGCGGGGTAATAGCCGAAGAACACGCCGACCGCGGCAGCGAACAGGAAGCCGCCGGCGATCGCCGCCGGGGAGAACGGGGCGGGCCAGCCGAAGACGATCGAGATGCCCGCGGAGACCGCGATGCCCATGACGATACCCGCGAGGCCGCCGCTCACGCTCAGGAACACCGCCTCGGCGAGGAATTGCAGGAGCACGTGCAGGCGGCGCGCGCCGATTGCCATTCGAAGGCCGATCTCCCGCGTCCGCTCGGTGACCGAGACGAGCAGGATGTTCATGATTCCGATGCCGCCGACCAGGAGCGAGATCGAGGCCACCGCGGCGAGCAGGAGCGCCATGATGCGGCTGCTGCTTTCGGCCGTCTCGGCGAACTGGCTCAGGTTGCGGACGTCGAAATCCTTGAGCTGGCCGGGCTTGATTCGATGCCGGCGGGTCAATGTCTCGGTCGCCTGGCGAATGGCCGTCTGCACCTGGTCAGAGCTCACCGCTTGGACGTAAATTTGGTTCGCGAAACCCGTCAGCCGTGCCTGCAGATTGTAGGGATTGGGCGGCGGCAGATAGGCCCAATTGAGGGGCGTCTGCTGCTGGCTGGGCGCCGCGACGCCGAGCACTTTCCGCTCGGCGGTCGTGAACGGCGCCATGACCAGGTCGTCCTGATCCTGGCCGAAGGGCGATTGACCCTTGGCGGCGAGGACGCCGATCACCCTGAGCGGCACGCTCTTGACCTGGATGAAGGCGCCGACCGGATTTTCGGTGGGGTCGAAAAGCTGACGATAGACCGTTTGCCCAATGACGACGACGAGATCCGCCTTGCTCTCGTCCTCGGACGTGATGGCCCGGCCGACGGCGATGCGCCAATTGGTGATCGGCGGGTAATTCGCGCTGACGCCCTGAATGTTCGTGGTCCAGTTCTGATTTCCGTACTGGATCTGTCCCTGCTGGCGGATCAGGTAGCCGGTCTGGGCCACCGCGGGATCCTCGCGGCGGATCGCGCGCGCGTCCTCGACCGTGAGGGTGCTGGCGCTGCCGAATCCCCCACGGGCACCGCCCGAGGTGAGCGCGCCCGGCAAAATCACGACAAGGTTGGTGCCGAGGCTCTCGATCTGCTTGCGCACGGCCTGGTTGGCGCCCTGGCCGACGGCCACCATCACGATGAGCGCGGCGACGCCGATGAAAACGCCGAGCATGGTGAGCGCCGAGCGCATCTTGTTGCGCCCGATTGCTTGGGCCGCGGCGGCTATGGTCATTAGCCCGAAAGGCCAGAAACTTCCGTTGGGGATCACTGAAGCGGCGCGCGCCTCGGGCGGGTGACGTCGCAGACCGCTCTCTTTGGCCGCGCTCGGCGCGGTCGCCGCTTGCTCCGGCTTCGAGACCCGCTCGTCGGAGACGATCTGGCCGTCGCGCATGGTCACGATGCGGTCCGCGAAGGCCGCGATGTCGGCTTCGTGGGTGACGACGACGATGGTGACGCCCTGCTCGCGGTTGAGCTTGACGAGCGTATCCATGATCTCGTGGGACGTCCGGGTATCGAGATTGCCGGTGGGCTCGTCGGCGAGCAGCAGGCTCGGCGCGTTGATCAGCGCCCGCGCGATGGCGACGCGTTGCTGCTGGCCGCCGGAGAGCTGGCCCGGCGTGTTGCGCTCGCGCTCGCCGAGGCCGAGCAGGCTCAGCGCCACCCGCGCCCGCTCCAAACGCGCGGCGCGGCGCGCGGGTCCCGAGGCGGCGTAGTAGAGCGGCAGCCCGACATTCTCGATGGCGCTGGTGCGCGCAAGAAGATTGAAGCTCTGGAACACGAAGCCGAGGCGCTCGCTGCGGATGCGCGCGAGGTCGGGCTCGCGCAGTACCGCCGCGTCGACGCCCTCGAAGAAATAATGTCCGCTGGTGGGACGGTCGAGGCAGCCGAGGATGGACATGAGCGTCGACTTGCCGGAGCCCGACGATCCCATGATGGCGACGAACTCGCCGGGCTCGACCACCAGGTCGACGCCGCGGAGCGCATGCACCTCAACGTCGCCGATGACGAAGGTCCGCGTCACGTTCTCGAGTTTGAGAACGGCGCCCTTTATGTCGACTGTCTGGCTGCCGTCCACCTGAGCCTCAGAACCGCGGCAGCGGCACGGACCCGCCGCCGGTATCGCGTTGCTCGGAGACGATGACCTGATCTCCGGGATTGAGGTCTCCCTTCACGATCTCGGTGAAATTCTCGTCCTCGAGCCCGACCACCACCGAGAGCGCGATCGGCTGGCCGTCGCGCAGCACCCAGAGACGGGACTCGTCGCTGGCGTTCGCGGACGTGCCCGTGCCCGCCGGCGCAACCGTTCCGGACGGACCGGCACTCGCGAGTCCGCCGGGAGTATATCGAAGCGCCTGATTGGGCACGCGCACCACATCGTTTCTCTGGTCGACGATGACGCGCGTGGAGGCGGTCATGCCCGGCTTCAGCGCGAGCTCGCGGTTATCGGTGCCGATCACCGCATCGTAGGTGACGACGTTCTGCACCGTCTGCGGCGACTGGCGGACCTGGGTGACGGTGCCCTCGAAAGTCCGCTTGGGGAAGGCATCGACGGTGAAGGTGGCCTTGTCGCCCTGCTCGATGCCGCCGATGTCGCTTTCGCTGACATTGGTGTCGACCTGCATCTTCGTGAGGTCCGTGGCGATCAGGAACAGGGTCGGCGTTTGGAAGCTGGCGGCGACGGTCTGCCCTTGAGTGACATTGCGGGAGACGACCGTGCCGTCCACGGGCGACACGATGTTGGTGTAGCCGAGATTGACCAATGCCGCGTCGAGCTCCGCTTGGCGTTGCTCGATCGTCGCTGCATCCAGGTCGATCTGGGCCTGGGCCTGGTCGTAGGCGTTTTTCGCGATGTCGGCGGCGTCCTTGGAGACGGACTCGCGCTCGACCAGCCACCGATTGCGCTCGTAGTTGAGTTTCGTGTAGGCGAGATTCGCCTTGTCCTTGTCGAGCTGGGCCTTCGACACTCCCAGCACGGCCTTGTCCTGGTTGACCACCATCTGGTACGGGCGCGGATCGATCTCGGCGCAGATTTGTCCCGCCTTCACCTCGGTGTTGAAATCGCAATGCAGCTGCTGAATGACGCCGGACACGTAGCTCCCGACGATGATGGTGAGTTCGGGATTGACGGTGCCGGTCGAGGTTACCGCACGCGCGATGGCGCCCCGCGTTGCCGGCGCGGTGACGTAATGAACCGTCTCGGTGCCCCGCATGTCCCACCACGCCACGCCGATCGCTGCCGCCAACAGGGCGAGGAGACCGGCGGCAAGCCAGCGACGGCGTGCACGCGCGGGATGCGCATGCGGCGGCGCTTTGGTCTCGGAAGACGGCGGCAGTGCCTGCCGCGGCGGGGGTGAGGTGACAACCTGATCGTTCACGGGACGAGGCTCCTGACGGCCAGGCTGAATGGTGCCGCAGGAAGCGCCGGAAGCCATTGATCTGCCTCAAGGACGCGGAGCCCTCTATGCCCCCGTTGTCCGGGGGGTTATTTGGCGGGAAAATCAGCGCCGTGCGGCAAAAATGTACTGGTCAGGGCTTGACCTCGCCGATAGGGTGACGACTTAATGTGTACCGAAATGGTCCGAATTCCGGAAATCGCACTACGGCCATGATCATCCTGAGCAAGCTTGCAGACTACGGCGTCATCGTTGCGTCCGAGCTGGCCGCCGAGCCCGAGAGGCAGGTGACGGCGGGGCAGTTGGCGGCAACGACCCGGCTGCCACAAGCCACGGTCGCCAAGGTGCTGAAGGCTCTCGCGCACGCGGGCATCGTCGCGGGCGCCCGGGGTGCCGCGGGGGGCTATCGCTTGGCGAAGAGCGCCGACGCGGTCTCGGTTGCGTCCGTCGTGGCCGCAATCGACGGCGCCATCGGCATCACCCAGTGCACGTCCCATTCCGCGACGGCCAAGACCGGCACCTGCGAGCGCACGCATTTCTGTCCGACGCGGCCGCATTGGCAGCGCATCAACATGGCCGTCAGCACCGCGCTCTCGGCGGTGACGCTCGCGGACATGGTGGCCGACCGCTCGCGCTTCCTGCCGCGTCCTGTACGTCCCACCGGAGAGCCCGCCACGCCATGAGCTCGAACCTTGACAGCCTCGATACCGTCCGCGCGGTCACCACCGAGGGCTACAAGTACGGCTTCGTCACGGACATCGAGGCCGAGGAGGCGCCGCCCGGCCTCAACGAGGGGACTGTGGCGTTCATTTCCGCCAAGAAGGGCGAGCCGCAGTGGCTGCTCGACTGGCGGCTGCAGGCGTTTCGCCATTGGCAGACCATGACGTCGCCGGACTGGGCGAAGCTCCGCATCGCGCCCATCGATTACCAGGCCGCGACCTATTATTCGGCGCCCAAACAGAAGCCCGGGCCGCAATCGCTCGAGGACGTCGATCCCGAGCTCCTGAAGACCTACGCCAAGCTCGGCATTCCCCTCCACGAGCGCGCGGCGCTCGCGGGCGTGGCGGTGGACGCGGTGTTCGACAGCGTCTCGGTCGCCACGACGTTCAAGGAGACGCTGGCGGAGCTCGGCATCATCTTCTGCTCCTTCGGCGAGGCCGTGCGCGAGCATCCCGATCTCGTCCGCAAGTACCTGGGCACCGTGGTGCCGCAGCGCGACAACTTTTTCGCCGCGCTCAATTCGGCGGTGTTCAGCGACGGCTCCTTCGCCTACATCCCCCCGGGCGTGCGCTGCCCGATGGAGCTCTCGACCTATTTCCGCATCAATGCCGCCAAGAGCGGCCAGTTCGAGCGCACGCTCCTGGTCGCCGACAAGGGCACCTATGTGAGCTACCTCGAAGGCTGCACGGCGCCGCAGCGCGACGAGAACCAGCTGCATGCGGCGGTGGTCGAGCTGATCGCGCTCGAAGGCGCCCAGATCAAGTACTCGACCGTGCAGAATTGGTACCCCGGCGACGCCGAGGGCCGCGGCGGCATCTACAACTTCGTCACCAAGCGCGGCGCCTGCCGCGGCGCCAACTCGAAGATTTCCTGGACGCAGGTGGAGACCGGCTCCGCCATCACCTGGAAATATCCGAGCTGCATCCTCGAGGGCGACAACTCCGTGGGCGAGTTCTACTCGGTTGCCATCACCAATAATCTCCAGCAGGCGGACACCGGCACCAAGATGATCCATCTCGGGCGCAACACGCGCTCGACCATCATCTCCAAGGGTATCTCGGCGGGCCGCGGGCAGAACACCTATCGCGGCCTCGTCCGCATGCAGCCGAAGGCGCAGAACGCTCGCAACTACACCCAATGCGACTCCCTGCTGATCGGCAAGAAGTGCGGCGCGCACACCGTGCCCTACATCGAGGTGCGCAATCCAACGGCGCGCGTCGAGCACGAGGCGACGACGTCGAAGATCTCCGATGACCAGCTGTTCTATTGCCAGCAGCGCGGGCTCTCTGTGGAGGACGCGCTGTCGCTGATCGTCAACGGCTTCTGCAAGGCCGTGCTCAAGGAGCTGCCGATGGAGTTCGCCGTCGAGGCGCAGAAGCTCCTGGCGGTGAGTCTCGAAGGCAGCGTGGGCTGAGCCGCAATACCCTAAGCGAGATCGATCGAAATATGGCGACAATGCTGGACATCAAGAACCTGCACGCCCGCGTCGGCGAGGGCGCCGACGCCAAGGAAATCCTCCGCGGCATCGACCTCACGGTCGGCGCCGGCGAGGTGCACGCGATCATGGGGCCGAACGGCTCCGGCAAGAGCACGCTCGCGGGCGTGCTCGCGGGCCGGCCTGGCTACACCGTGACCGAGGGCGAGGTGCTCTACGAGGGCCGCGATCTCCTCGGGCTCGCGGCGGAGGAGCGCGCGCGGCACGGCATCTTCCTGGCGTTCCAGTACCCCGTCGAGATTCCCGGCGTGAACAACATGTATTTCCTGCGCGCGGCGCTGAACGCGGTGCGCAAGTCGCGCGGCGAGAACGAGCTCGACGCCGGCCAGTTCCTCAAGGCCGTGCGCACGAAGCTGAAGCTCCTCGACATCGGCGAGGACCTGTTGCAGCGCGCCGTGAATGTCGGCTTCTCCGGCGGCGAGAAGAAGCGCAACGAGATCTTCCAGATGGCGATGCTGGAGCCCAAGCTCGCGATCCTCGACGAGACCGACAGCGGGCTCGATATCGACGCGCTGCGCGTGGTCGCGACCGGCGTCAATCGCCTGCGCGATCCCGCGCGCTCGATCGTCCTCATCACCCATTACCAGCGGTTGCTCGAGTACATCGAGCCCGACCGCGTCCATGTGCTGGGCGGCGGCAAGATCCTGCAATCCGGCGACAAGACGCTCGCCCTCGAGCTCGAGAAGCGCGGCTACGCGCATCTCGGCAGCGCCGCCTGAGCGAGCGCCGGACGCGATGACCGCCGCGATCAAGCCGGAGACCGCGCCTTATCTCGAGGCGTTCCGTAGCCAAGAAGGCAATGCGGACGAGCCCGATTGGCTGCTCGATCGCCGCGCGGCCGCGCTCAAGCAATTCGCGGCGCTGGGATTCCCGACTCGGCGCCAGGAACCCTGGCGCTTCACCAACCTGGCGCCGCTCGCCGGCGCTGTGTTTCCGCCGGTGCCTCGCCCCGAGCCCGCGACGCATCGTCTGCTGCTCGAGCCTTATCTGGTGGGCGGCGCTGCGCATCGGATCGTGCTGATCGACGGCTATGTCGTGCCGGAGCTGTCGCCGATCGGCCGATTGCCCAAGGGCGTCTGGCTCGGCTCGACCGCTCGCGCGCTGGCCGAGCGCCCTGACCTTGCCGAGGCGGGATTCGACGAGCGGGATGCCAGCTCGGCGCAGCCTTTCGCCGCGCTCAACGGGGCGTTCTTCGGCGATGGCTTCGTCCTGGCGCTCGCGCCGGGCGCGGTGCTCGAGGCGCCGGTGGAGATCATCCACGTCGGCCGCGCCGGCGCGCACTCGCTCCATCCGCGGAGCGCGGTGATCGCCGGTGCTGGAAGCCGGGCCATGCTGGTCGAGACCTTCTGCGGCGGTGGGGCCGGCTGGACGAATGGCGTGCTGCGGATCGAGCTCGGCGCCGATGCGTCGCTCGATCATGTGCGCGTTCAGGACGAAGCCCTCGATGCCATCCATTTCGGCGCGACCCGCGCGCGGCTCGCCCGAGGCGCGCGGTACGAAGGCTTCACGCTCACCACGGGAGCGCGGCTGTCACGCCAAGACGTCCACGTGGCGATCGAGGGCGAGGGCGC
This sequence comes from Allostellaceae bacterium, assembly GCA_035604335.1. Classification (GTDB taxonomy): domain Bacteria; phylum Pseudomonadota; class Alphaproteobacteria; order ATCC43930; family CGMCC-115725; genus DASZHJ01. The sequence continues at coordinate 47,999 of DATNIT010000284.1, forward strand.
CCGGTGCGGCGTCAACGGCGCCTATCTGTTGCGCGGCGAGCAGGAGGCGACGACCGCCACCGTGATCGACCACGCGGCGATCGGCGGGACGACGCGCGAGGTCTTCAAGGGCGTGATCGAGGATCGTGCGCACGGCGTTTTCCTGGGCCGGATCGCCGTGCGGCCCGGCGCCGACAAGACCGACGCGCATCAGCTCAACCGCAATCTGCTGTTGAGCCCGCGCGCCGCGGTCGATACCAAGCCCGAGCTCGAGATCCTCGCCGACGACGTCAAGTGCAGCCACGGCGCGACCGTCGGCGATCTCGACGAAGCCGCGCTGTTCTATCTGCGCTCGCGGGGCATCGACGAGGTAGCGGCCCGCCGGATGCTGATCGAGGCGTTCGCGGCCGACGCCATCGAGGGCGCGGTCCCCGTGGGTGAGCTGCGGGTGCATCTTCGCCGGCGTCTCGGGGTCTGGCTCGAACAGCGCGGGAGCTCATAGCATGCCCGTCGTTTCTCCCCTTCGCTCCAGGGCCGCCGGTGGTTTCGATGTCCGGCGCGTCCGCCGCGACTTCCCGATCTTCGAGCGCAACCCCGGTCTGGTGTTCCTCGACACGGCCGCGAGCGCGCAGAAACCGAAGCCGGTGATCGAGGGCGTCGCCGAGTTCTATCGCACCGACTACGCGAACGTGCATCGCGGCGTCTATCGCTTGAGCGCGGCCTCGACGGATCACTACGAGAAGGCGCGGGAAACGGCGCGCCGCTTCCTCAACGCTGCGCACAGCGACGAGATCGTGTTCGTGCGCGGCACCACCGAAGCGATCAATCTGGTCGCCTTCAGCTGGGGCGCGAAATTCCTCGGGCCGGGCGACGAGGTGGTGCTGAGCGAGCTGGAGCATCACTCCAACATCGTGCCGTGGCAGCTCCTGCGCGACCGGATCGGGTTCAAGATCCTGGCGGCGCCCATCGATGCGGCGGGCGGTATCGATCTGGCCGCTTTCGAGCGGCTGCTCACGCCGCGCACGAAGCTGGTCGCGATCACGCATATCAGCAACGTCACGGGTCACATCGTGCCGGTGGACGCGGTGATCCGGCTCGCCCACGCGCGCGGCGCCAAGGTGCTGCTCGACGGCGCGCAGGCGACGCCGCGGCTTCCGGTGGACGTGCAAGCGCTCGATGTCGATTTCTACGCATTCTCCGGCCACAAGGCCTACGGGCCCACCGGCATCGGCGTGCTCTACGGCAAGAGCGCGCTGCTCGCGGAGATGCCGCCGTGGCAGGGCGGCGGCAGCATGATCGGCACGGTCAGCTTCGAGCGCACGACCTATCTGGAGCCGCCGCACCGGTTCGAGGCGGGCACGCCCGACATCTCCGGCGCCATCGGTCTCGGCTTCGCGCTCGATTACATCGAGGGCCTCGGCCGCGAGGCCATCCGGGACCACGAGGAGGCGCTCACCGGTTATGCCGTGAGCCGCCTCTCGACGCTTCCGGGAGTGACCGTTTTGGGCGCGGGCCAACGCCAGCTCGGGGTGCTCTCGTTCACCATCGAGGGAATTCACCCGCACGACGTCGGCACTGTGCTCGATCAGAACAACGTGGCGGTGCGCGCGGGCCATCATTGCGCGCAGCCTCTGATGGATCGCTTTGGGGTGGCCGGCACCACGCGCGCGTCCTTCGGGGTCTACAACGACGAGTCCGACGTGGACGCGCTGGCCGCCGCCATCAAGGCCGCGCAGGAGTTGTTCCGCGCATGACCATGGATCTTCGCGAGCTCTACCAGGATATCATCCTGGATCACGGGCGCCATCCCCGGAATTTCCACGCCATGGCCAAGCCGAGCCATTTCGCGCACGGGCACAATCCGCTCTGCGGCGACAAGGTCACGGTCTATCTGAAACTCGAAGGCGACCGCATCGCGGACGTGAGTTTCGAGGGACGCGGTTGCGCGATCTCGACGGCCTCGGCTTCGCTGATGACCGAGGTCCTCAAAGGCAAGACGCTCGCCGAGGCGGAGGCGCTCTTCAAGAGCTTCCACGCCAGGGTGACCGGCGGCGATCCGGTGCCGGCGCCGCCCGAGCTCGCCGACGACGCCGAGCGGCTAGAGCCATTGACCGGCGTCAAGACCTATCCCGCGCGCGTCAAGTGCGCGACGCTCGCCTGGCATGCTTTTGAGGCGGCCGTGAAGGGTGGCGCGCTCGGCGTCAGCGTGAAGACGGAGTAGGTGATGATCGACGACGGGAAGGACGTCTTTGATTTCGGCGGCCGCGACCGACCTGACGCGGCCGCCAGCGATGACGTGGAACGGCCGGAGCCCGATGCCGGCGATCCCGAGCTCCAAGCGAGGGTCATGGAGGCGCTCAAGACCGTGCGCGACCCCGAGATCCCCGTGAACCTCGTCGACCTCGGCTTGATCTACGAGCTGATCGTGCGGAAGGACGGCACGGTCTACGTGGAGATGACGCTGACGACGCCGGCATGCCCCGTAGCGGGCGCACTCCCTGGCCAGGTGCAACAGGCCGTCGCCGCCGTTTCCGGCGTGAATGACGTCCGCGTCAAGCTGGTTTGGACGCCGCCGTGGAGCCAGGACCGCATGTCGGAGGAGGCCAAGCTGGAGCTCGGGTTGGTGTAGCCGGTGTCCCCTATCAAGCCTTTGGTAATTTTAGGATAAAACAGCATCCGGGCGGCAATCCTTTCGAAAGGTCATGGGGAGTACCATCGCGGGCTAAGCCCTTGCCCGCGGTGACGTGCCATTTCCAGACTTCAACTCAGCAAGCCTCTGTCTTTTCGGCGCCGGCGGTGGCGCTTCCGCAGCTACCTCGTGGTGTGGGCAGGCGCGTGCATCTTGCTGCTCGTGGCGCTGTCGATCTTCGTCGTCGTGCAGTTCGCGGGCATGCAGCAGGACATCAGCCGACACGAAATCCTCGGTACGGCGCGTGCGACAGCGCTCGTCGTCGAGGAGCAGCTCCGCGCCGGCATCTCCGACCTGAAGACCCTGGCGGCGCTCCGCCCGAGCAAAGACGAGGATCTCGAGCTGTTTTACCGCGAGAGCAAAGCCGTGGCAGAGGCGGACGACGGTTGGGTCCGGTTCACAAAGGCCTCCGGCGAGACCATGTTCGATACCAGACTGGAGTTCGGCACGCCGACCAGCCGCCTAGAGGACGGCAGCGACTTTGAGCAGGCAGTCGCGAGCCGACAGCTCCTGGTGTCGAACCTGTTCTACGCCAGCCTTGGCGGCCGGCCGCAGTTTTCGATTCATCTGCCGATCGTCGAGGCGGACCAGGTCCGTCGTGTCCTGAGCATCTCGTTTCCGGTGACCGTGCTTGCGCGCTTGCTGGCGGCTCAGCAGTTGCCGGAGACATGGACTGTCGGAGTCTCCGATCGGACGCGAACCATCATGGCCCGACACGACAACTCGGAGGCTTTCGTCGGGCGCCGCGTACCGGCGCAGGCGCCTCGCGTGCCCGACGGGCAGACCGAGGCTTTCTTCCCGGTCGCGGACGCCGGCGGCGTACCGATCTATTTGACCGCCATCCGCTCCGAATTGTCGGGCTGGGAAGTCGTTGTCGGGCTCCCGCAGGCGGAGGCGGACGCCCCCCTCCAGACTTCGCTCCTGCGCGTCCTTGGCGCCGGTGCTCTGGTGCTGATGATCGGCATCTCCGCCGCCTGGATCGTGGGTCATGGCTTGTCGCGCTCGATGGCGCAGCTCTCTGCTGCGGCATTGGGCCTGGTGGACCTCAAGTCGACTCCGGCGGTCCGCTCGGCAATTAGTGAGATCGGCGACGTCGCCTCCGCGCTCGAGACCGCAGGCGAGCGTCTGCGCGACAACGACAATCGCCTGCGCCGCGCTCAGGAGCATCTCGCTCGTGCGCAAAAGGTGGCAAGCATTGGAAGCTACGAGCACGACTTTGCCACGGGGAAAAGCATCTGGAGCACGGAGACCTATGCGATCTTCGGTCAGTCGCCGGAGACCTACACGCCATCGGCGGCCAATTTCATCGGCTGCGTGCACCAGGAAGATCGCGCGCTCGTGGCGAAGCTCGTCGAGGCGATCCGCGCAGGTTGCGAGTCGCCGGGCGCGGATATTCGGATCGTGCGGCCGGACGGCAACGCGCGCGTCGTTCACATCGCGTGCGAACTCGTCCGGAATGCCCAAGGCGCCATCACCGGCTATCTCGGCACCTGCCTCGACGTGACGGAGCGCTCGCAGCTCGAGCGCGGCCGGCTCGAGCTGGAGGCGCAGTTGCACCACTCACAAAAGTTGGAGGCGCTCGGCACGCTCGCGGGCGGGATTGCCCATGACATCAACAACACGCTGGTTCCGGTAGTGGCGCTGGCGAAGCGCGTCAGGGACAAGCTCCCCGCCGGGAGTCAGGATCGGCGGTGCCTCGATATGGTGTTCGAGGCGGGACTCCGCATCCGCGACCTTGTGGGCCGCATTCTGGCGTTCAGCCGAAAGGAAACCGCGGCCTGGGCCGTCGTCGATCTCGCGTTCGTGGTTCGCGAGACCGTGCAGATGCTCCGCGCGACCATACCGACCACCATCGAGATTAACGTGAGCGTTGGCCGTGCCACTCCGATGTGGGGCGATGCCTCGCAGCTCACGCAGGTGATCACGAACCTGGTGACGAACTCCGCGCAGGCCATCGACCGCGCGCCCGGAAGGATCGCGATTGCGCTCGATCAGCGGAGCCGCGCGGAGGGCGACGCTCTCGTGCTCTCCGTCTCCGATACGGGCGCCGGCATGGACGAGGCGACGTGCCAGCGCATCTTCGAGCCGTTCTTCACGACCAAGCCAGTCGGCCAAGGCACCGGGCTCGGCCTTGCGATCGTCCACGGCATCGTGGCCGCCCACAAGGGGGCCATCAGCGTCACCAGCGAGGTCGGTCGCGGCACCTGCTTCGAGATCGTGTTCCCGTTGTTGGTCGTCGCAAGCAAACCCGAAAATCCCGCGGTGACCGCCGCCGCTTAGCGGCGCCGCTCAGGCTCTTGCCAAAACCGGCCCAAACCCCTATCTAGGCGCGCTTAAACCTCACGCGGGGATGCGGCGCCTGCCTTCGTCTCAATGGGATAGGGCAGGAGGCGCGCTCCGGTGTTGGCCATTCGGCCGACCAACCCCCGCGGCGGCTCAACCGGAAAAAGGATTTGATTCCATGGCTATGCCGAGTTTTACCATGCGCCAGCTCCTGGAAGCCGGCGTGCATTTTGGCCATCACACCCGGCGCTGGAACCCGAAGATGGCGGGCTACATCTTCGGCGCCCGGAACGGGATTCACATCATCGACCTCGAGCAGACCGTGCCCAATCTGCACCGCGCGCTCCAGGCCGTGCGCGACGTGGCCGCGAGCGGCGGGCGCGTGCTGTTCGTGGGCACCAAGCGGCAGGCTCAGGAGCCGATCGCCGAGGCGGCCAAGCGCTGCGGCCAGTACTTCGTGAACCACCGCTGGCTCGGCGGGATGCTGACCAATTTCAAGACCATCTCGCAATCGATCAAGCGCCTCAAGGAGCTCGACGAGCAGATCAACCATCCGGCCGCGGGGCTGACCAAGCGCGAGCTCCTGGAGCTGACCCGCGACCGCGACAAGCTCGAGCGGGCGCTCGGCGGCATCAAGGAGATGGGCGGGCTGCCCGACATCCTGTTCGTCATCGACACGAACAAGGAAGCGATCGCGGTCAAGGAAGCGAACACGCTGAAGCTTCCGGTGGTGGCGATCCTCGACAGCAACTCGGCGCCCGACGGCATCGCCTATCCCGTGCCCGGCAACGACGACGCCATGCGGGCGATCAATCTCTACTGCGATCTGATGGCGCAGGCGGTGCTCGACGGACTGCAAGCAGAGCTCGCGAGCTCCGGGGCCGACGTTGGCGCCCAGCCGGCGCCGCCGGTCGAGACCCTGCCGGAACCGGAGACGCCGGTGCCCGCGGCCGGGCCAGCGTCAGAGGCGCGGCCGGAGGCCTGAGCGCTCTCGCGGCGCGGGGGGCATCCCCATATTTTCCGCGGGTCACGATCCGCCACGCCAACCCTCGTGACCCGCCCGCAATTGTAGGGCGCTCGAGCCCTTTTTGCTTATCGGAGATAGCGAGTCATGGCTGAGATCACTGCTGCGCTCGTCAAGGAACTGCGCGAGAAGACCGGCGCCGGCATGATGGATTGCAAGCGGGCGCTGGGCGAGGTTTCGGGCGATCTGGAGCAGGCTGTGGATTGGCTGCGCAAGAAGGGCTTGTCCGCCGCCGCGAAGAAAGCGGGCCGGGTCGCCGCCGAAGGCCTGGTGGGCGCCGCAACGGAGGGCGGCGCGGGTGCCGTGGTTGAGGTCAACTGCGAGACCGACTTCGTCGCGCGCAACGAGGCCTTCCAGGGATTCGTCAAGACCGTGACCGCGCTGGTGCTTGCCAAGGGCGACGACCTCGAGGCGCTGAAGGCTGCACCCTATCCCGGCACCGGCCGGAGCGTCGCCGACGAGCTCACGCACCTCATCGCGACCATCGGCGAGAACATGGCGCTTCGCCGCGCCAAGCGGATCAAGGTTACTGACGGCGTCGTAGTGCCCTACGTGCATGGCGCGCTGGTGCCAGGGCTCGGCAAGATCGGCACCCTGGTAGCACTGGAGTCGGGTGCCGATGCCGGCACCCTCGACGCTCTCGGCCGCGAGCTCGCCATGCATGTGGCGGCGGTCAATCCGACTTACCTCGACACGGCCTCGGTCGATCGGGCGACGCTCGAGCGCGAGCGCGAGATCCTGCGCGACCGGGCGCGCCAGTCCGGCAAACCCGACGCGATCATCGACAAGATCGTCGAGGGCCAGTTGCGCAAGTTCTACGAGGAGACCGTGCTGCTCGAGCAGGTCCATGTGCGCGATGGCGAGAGCCGAGTCGGGAAGGTGGTGGAGGTCGCCGCGAAGGCGGCCGGAGTGCCGATCCGGCTCGCGGGCTATGCGCGCTTCAAGGTCGGCGAAGGCATCGAGAAGAGCTGAGCCCGGCGGATCGGTGCCCGACTCGGAGGTCCCCCTCAAGACGGGCGCCGACCGTTTGTGTATGATTGTGACAGTCGGCCGCCCGGGGCCGACGCGAACCTGACCTCGAACGCCATGCCAGCGGATTTGAAATACCGCCGCGTCCTCCTGAAGATCTCCGGCGAGGCCCTGTTGGGCGACCGGGAATACGGACAGGACCCATCGGTCGTGGGCCGCATCGCCGACGAGGTGAGGCAAGTCCATGCCCTCGGCGTCGAAATCTGCATGGTGATCGGCGGCGGGAACATCTTCCGCGGGCTCGCCGGCGCCGCCAACGGCATCGAGCGCGCGACGGCCGACTACATGGGAATGCTGGCGACGGTGATCAACTCGCTCGCCATGCAGAGCGCGCTGGAGCGGCTCGGCGTGACGACGCGCGTGCTCTCGGCCATCAGCATGCAAGCGGTCTGCGAGCCTTACATCCGCCGCCGCGCGATCCGACACATGGAGAAGGGGCGCGCGGTGATTTTCGCCGCCGGCACCGGCAACCCGTTCTTCACCACCGACACCGCGGCCGCCCTCCGCGCCTCGGAGATGGGCTGCGACGCCCTCCTCAAGGGCACCAAGGTGGACGGCGTCTACTCCGCCGATCCCAAGAAGGTGCGCAACGCGGAGCGCTACGATCGACTGACGTACTTGGAGGTGCTCTCGCGCGACCTACAGGTCATGGATGCGGCGGCGATCTCGCTCGCGCGGGAAAATCGCATTCCGATATTGGTTTTCTCGATCCAAGAAAGCGGCGGGTTCGCCGACGTGGTGACCGGCCGCGGTCGCTTCACCGTTATTACGGAGGAGAGCGCCGTCCTCAACCGCTTCGTCGCCTCTAAAGAGCCGGGAGGGCCAAAGCCGTGAGCGAAGACAAGGTGATCACCGATCTGCGCCGCCGCATGGAGGGCGCCATCGACTCTCTCAAGAAGGAGTTGGGAGGCCTCCGGACCGGGCGCGCCTCGCCCAGTCTCCTCGAGAGCGTCAGCGTGAGCGCCTACGGCGCCACCATGCCGCTCAACCAGCTGAGCACCGTGAGCGCTCCGGAGCCGCGTCTCCTGGTCGTGCAGGTGTGGGATCGGAGCATGGCCAAGGCGGTGGACGCCGCGATCCGCGAAGCCGGGCTCGGGCTCAATCCGCAAAGCGAAGGCCAGGTAATCCGCGTGCCGATCCCGCCCTTGAGCGAGGAGCGGCGCAAGGAGCTCACCAAGATCGCGCACAAATATGCCGAGCAGGCGCGGGTTTCCGTGCGAAACGTGCGGCGCGACGGGCTCGAGGCCCTGAAGAAACGCGAGAAAGACCGCGATCTCACGCAAGACCAGCATCGCAAGCTCGACAAGGACGTGCAGACCCTGACCGACGATACGATCAAGAAGGTCGACGAGACGCTCGCCCAAAAGGAAAAAGAAATCCTGCACGTGTGACGATCATGGATACGCGTAGCAATCCTTTGCCGCCGCCCGCTCACGTCGCGATCATCATGGACGGGAATGGGCGCTGGGCGAAGGCGCGTGGCTTGCCCCGCATTGCCGGGCACCGGCGCGGCGGCGACGCGGTGCGCCGGGCCGTCGTGGCAGCGGGCGAGCTCGGCATTCCCTACCTCACGCTCTTCGGGTTTTCCTCCGAGAACTGGAAGCGTCCGGCCGACGAGGTCGACGATCTCATGACCTTGCTGCGCCACTATCTCCGCGGCGAAGTCGCCGAGCTGCACCGCAACAACGTGCGCGTGCGCGTGATCGGCGACCGAGAGCGGTTGGCGCCCGACATCGTGACGCTCATCGACAACACCGAGGCCCTCACGGCCGGAAACACCGGGCTCAAGCTATCGGTGGCGCTCTCCTATGGGGGACGAGCCGAGATCGCCGGCGCGGCACGGCGCATTGCCCAGGCAGCCCTCGCGGGCCGCCTGGAGCCCGGTCAGGTCGATGAAACCCTCTTTGCTCGCTACTTGCTGACCGCGGATATGCCGGACCCGGATCTCGTCATCCGCACCAGCGGCGAGCAGCGGCTCAGCAATTTCCTGCTCTGGCAGACCGCCTATTCCGAATTCGTATTCATCGACACGCTTTGGCCGGATTTCACCAAAGCGGATCTGGAGCGCGCCCTCGGCGAGTTTCACGGTCGCGAGCGGCGTTATGGCGCTTCCGCTGGGCGCCGCTAAACCCGACGCTCTCGTCCTGCGCATTCTGTCGGCAGCAATCCTGGCGCCGCTGGCTGTCTTGGCGGCTTGGCTGGGTGGCCCGCTCCTTGCGGCGCTGACGATCCTCGCGGCGGCACTGATGGGATGGGAGTGGGGTCGGCTCACGGACAGCGGCCGGTTCGGTGCGGTGGGGGCGCTCGTCGCGGGGACGGACGTGATCGTTGCGGGCGTGGCGGCGTTGGGCTGGCCCGCGGCGGCGCTCGCTCTGCTCGCCGCGGGATCCGTGGCGCGCATGCTCCGGCCGGCGGCCGAGGCCGGCGCCAATCTCTGGGCAGCGATCGGCACGTTCTGGATCGGCGCCTCCTGCGTGGCTTTGCTCTGGCTGGCGGCCGACCCTGCGACGGGGCGCGCAACCGTGCTTTGGATCTTTGCCTTGGTATGGGCCACCGACAGCGCCGCCTATCTCGTTGGCCGCTGGGTCGGCGGCCCGCGACTGGCGCCGCGCTGGAGCCCGAAGAAGACCTGGTCGGGCGCCCTCGGCGGGGTCGCCGCGGCCGGGCTCGTCGGGGCCATCTCTGCGAATATGCTGGGCATTTCCATGCTTTCGCCGGTATCTTGGGTCAGCATGGGCCTGTCGGTCGCGACGCAATTCGGAGACCTCGCGGAATCCGCGGCCAAGCGGCGCTTCGGCGTCAAGGATACGAGCGGCCTCATTCCCGGCCACGGCGGTTTGCTGGACCGGCTCGACGGCATGTTGGCTGCTTTGACGGTTGCGGCGATCCTTACTTTGGCGTATGGCGCAAGCCCTGTTGTGTGGAGTTAGGTGGACCCGACCCTATGAAAATGTTCATAATTTTGACAAAGACCCGGCAGAATTTGCTGCTACTGTCTCGGCCGTCGCCGCGGAGCGGGAGGGAGATTTAGATCCATGGCCTGGCTCACCGACAGCCTCACCTTCGTCGAAGGCAAGATCCTTCCCTTCCTGATCGTCCTCACGGTCCTGGTCTTCGTGCACGAGCTCGGCCACTACTTCTCGGCCCGGCGTAACGGCGTCAAAGTGCAGGTCTTCTCCATCGGCTTCGGCCCGGAATTGTTCGGCTGGACCAGCCGGTCGGGCACGCGCTGGAAGCTCAGCCTGATTCCGATCGGCGGCTACGTGAAGATGTTTGGAGACGCCGACGCGGCCTCGATGCCGAGCGAGACGGTCGAGGAGATGACGGAGGAGGAGAAGGCGGTCTCCTTCTTTCATAAGCGTCTGATGCAACGCGCGGAGATCGTGGCGGCGGGCCCGGCGGCGAACTTCCTGTTCGCGATCGTTGTGCTCGCGGGCTTCTTCATGACCGTGGGCCAGCCCTTCACGCCAGCGGATATCGGCGAGGTGATTGCGGGCAGCGCGGCCGAGCGGGCCGGCATGCAGCCGAAGGACAAGATCCTGGCGATCGACGGCAAGGCGATCGAGCGCTTCGAGGACATCCAGCAGATCGTTGGGCTGAACGACGGCGAGCCCCTGAAGGTGCTCGTGCAAAGGGACGGCGAGCAGCTCGCGCTCTCGGCGACGCCGACCGTCATCGAGGAGAAGGATGTCTTCGGCAACGTCCACCGCATCGGCCGGCTCGGGATCCAGCGCAAGGGCACCGAGTTCGTGCGGCGCGATCCCGTGAGCGCGCTGTGGCGCGCGGCCGACGAAACCTGGAACATCGCCGCGGGAACGCTGACCGCCGTCGGCCAGATGGTGATGGGCACGCGCACCACCGACGAGCTCGGCGGACCCATCCGCATCGCGCAGATGTCGGGGGTGGTGGCGCAAGGCGGGCCGAGCAATCTCATTTGGTTCATGGCGGTGCTGTCGGTGAACCTCGGGCTGATCAACCTGTTTCCGATTCCGATTCTCGACGGCGGCCACTTGCTGTTCTACGCCGCGGAGGCGATCCGCGGCCGGCCCTTGGGCCAGCGTGCCCAAGAATATGGCTTCCGGGTCGGACTGGCGCTGGTGTTGACGCTGATGGTCTTCGCCACTTGGAACGATCTCGTCCATACGGGCGTGATTCCGTTCTTGAAGAGCCTGCTGACCTAACGGTCGCCAGAAATAATCGGGGGAGTGGGGGAGGCGTTGCGGCAGTTGGTGGGTTCTATTCGCCGCGCGGCGGTGGCGGCAACTGTCGTCGTCCTTGCCAGCATCGAGGCACTGTCGCCCGCGGCCGGTCAAACTCCCGGTCCGGGCCCGCGCCCGCCCGCGCAGCCTGCCGCCGGCCCCGGTCCGGGCGTCGGCCCGGCGCCCCAATCTCAGCCGAGCGCGGAGCCCGGTCCCGGCATCGTGCAAACGGGCGGAACCATACGGGAAGTGCGGATCGAGGGCGGCGAGCGCGTCGAGCCGGAGACGATCCGCTCTTACCTCGTGATCCAGCCCGGCGATCCCTTCGACAACGAGCGCATCGACCGCTCGCTCAAGGCGCTCTTCGCGACCGGATTGTTCGCCGATGTCGCGATCCGGCGGGAGGGCGACGGGCTGGTGGTCCGCGTGGTCGAGAATCCCATCATCAACCGCATCGCTTTCGAGGGTAACCGCAAGCTCTCGGATAATCAGCTGAATGCCGAGGTTCAGCTCAAACCGCGCACGGTCTTCACCCGGACCAAGGTCCAGGGCGACGTAAAGCGCATCCTCGAGCTCTATCGCCGAAACGGCCGCTTCGCCGCGACGGTCGATGCCAAGCTGATCAAGCTTCCGCAGAACCGGATCGATCTGGTGTTCGAGATCGACGAGGGCGCCTCGACCGGGATCAAGACCATCAATTTCATCGGCGCGCACCAATTCACGGTCAGCCGCCTCAAGGGAGTGGTCAGCACACGGGAGTCGCGCTGGTATCGCTTCTTCAGCAGCGACGACATCTATGATCCCGACCGCCTGACCTACGACCGCGAGCTCCTGCGCAAGTTCTACCTCGCGGAGGGCTATGCCGACTTCCGCGTGATCTCCGCCGTCGCGGAGCTCGCTCCGGCGCGCGATGGCTTCTACATCACCTTCACGATCGAGGAGGGGGCGCGCTACAAGTTCGGCAAGATCGATCTGGTCAATCAGCTCAAGGACGTGCAGCCGGACACGCTGAAGCCGCTGCTGACGACCAAGCCCGGCGCCCGCTACAACGCCGACGAGGTCGAGAACAGCATCAACAAGCTGACGGATGCGCTCGGCAACCGCGGGTTCGCCTTCGTCGATATTCAACCCAAGGTGACGCGGCACGCGGACAACCGCACGATCGACGTCGTATACGAGGTTAAAGAGGGACCTCGGGTCTACGTCGAGCGCATCAACATAACCGGCAACGTTCGAACGCTCGATCGGGTGATCCGGCGGGAATTTCGCTTGGTGGAAGGCGATGCTTTCAATTCCGCCAAGATGCGCCGGTCGCAGCAGCGCGTTCGCAACCTCGGCTTCTTCAAGAAAGTCGACGTCACGAACGACCCCGGCAGCGCGCCCGACAAGACCGTCGTCAATGTCGCCGTCGAGGAGCAATCGACCGGTGAATTCTCGGTCGGCGTCGGCTTCTCGACGACCGACGGCCCGCTCGCCGACATCTCGATCCGGGAGCGAAACCTGCTTGGACGCGGCCAGGACTTGCGTCTCGGCTTTACCATTGCCCAGCGCGTTCAGCAGCTCGACTTCAGCTTCACCGAGCCGTATTTCCTCGATCGGAACATGGCAGCGGGTGTCGACGCGTTCGCGTTGACGCGCAATCAGCAGACCGAGTCCCAGTTCGATCAGCAATCGGTCGGCGGCTCGTTCCGCCTGGGCTATCAGATCAGCGAGGCGCTCCGGCAGACGCTCAAATACACGTTGCGCCAGGACAGAATCTACAATGTCGCAACGACCGCTTCGCTGTTCATCCAGGAGGAAGCGGGCACGCGTGTCACCTCCTCCGTAGGTCAAGTGCTGCTCTACGACAAGCGCGACAGCCCCAAGGACCCGACCGAAGGTTACTATCTCCAACTCGCGACCGACGCGGCGGGTCTCGGCGGCGACGTGCGCTATCTGCGCAATGTCGTGACCGGCGGGTATTTCTATCCGTTCGCGCCGCAATGGGTGCTGAGCCTGCTGGGCGAGGCCGGCGACATCTTCGGCCTCAGCGATACCGTGCGGATCGAGGACCGGTTTTTCGTGGGCGGCGACAACCTGCGCGGCTTTGCCACGGCCGGCATCGGGCCACGCGATACGAAGACCGGGGACGCGCTCGGAGGCAGGGTCTATTATACCGGCACCGTGCAGCTCGGCTTTCCGCTTGGCTTGCCGCAGGAGCTCGGCATTACCGGCCGCGTATTCACCGATTTCGGCAGCTTGTTTGGCGCCGTCGAGACTGGTGCGCACGTCGCGGACTTCAAGACAATCCGCGTCTCGTCGGGCGCAGGCGTGTCGTGGGCGTCGCCGCTGGGGCCGATCCGGCTCGATTTGGGGTTACCATTGGTGCGGCAGTCCTTCGACAAGAAGGAGCTCTTCCGCATCAGCTTCGGAACGAGGTTCTAGATGTCGCGATTTCGCGTTCTCGGCCGCCTCGCGTCGACGGCGGCGGTTTTAGCCGCCTTTGCGCTCGCCCAGGCATCCGCGCAGACCACCGTCGCCCCGCCGCCCGCGCCGGCCATTGTCATGGTGGACATGCAACAGCTGGTCTTCAACTCGAAGGCAGGCAAGGGCATCCAGGGGCAGATGGACAAGCAGCGCCAGGCCGTCTCCAAGGAGGTGGCGCAACAGGAAGACGAGCTGCAGAAGGCGCGCGCCGAATTGGAGCGCCAGCGGACCACGTTGGCGCCCGATCAATTCGAGGCGAAGGGGCGCCAATTTCAGCAGCGCCTGCAGGAACTCGATCGTAGCGTGCAGGCCAAGCAGAAGGCTTTGCAGGCCGTTTACAGCGAAGCGATGAACAAGGTCGAGGAGGGGGCGCTGCAGGTGGTCGCCGAGATCGCCGCGGAGCACCAGGCCAATCTGGTGATCCAGAAGGCCGCCGTCATCTTCGGCAAGGACGGGTTCGATATCACGGCCGATGCCGTGCAGCGCCTGGACCAGAGGCTGCCGGCCGTCACGGTCAATCAGCCGAAGCCGGTCGATCTTGCCAAGCCGGCCGATACCGCCAAGCCCAGGGTCCCGGGCCAGGCCCAGACACCGCCTGCTGCTCAATCCGCGCCGCAATCGCAGCTCAATCTGCAGCTGCAACCGGCGCCGTTGCAACTGCAGCAGAAACCCTGATGCGATGGCCGATCCCCGCTTCTTCAGATTAGGCGGGCCGCTCAGCCTCAAGGCGCTCGCGGAAAGAACCGGGGCGCAGCTCGGCGACAACGCCGATCCGGAGCGAAGCATGCGGGACGTTGCCTCGCTCGAGACGGCGGGCGAACACGACGTCACCTTCCTCGACAACCTCAGGTACTTGCCGGCTTTCTCCGCCACGCGCGCGGGCGCGGCCTTCGTGCAGCCGGCCTATGCCGAGCGCGCCCCGAGGGGCCTGGCGCTCCTGTTGACGCCCGCGCCCTATCGGGCATTTGCGCTGGTGGCCCAAGCCTTCTATCCGGAGCCTCAGCCGGAGCCGGGCATCCATCCGAGCGCAGTGATCGATCCCACGGCGCGCGTCGGGGACGGCGCGGTCGTGGCTCCCTACGCCGTCGTCGAGGCGCGCGTCGAGATCGGACGGCGCTGTCGTATCGGCGCGGGGAGCCTGATCGGCGCGGCGAGCGTGCTCGGCGACGATGTCCGGATCGGGCCCCATGTGAGCGTCAGCCACGCCCTCATCGGCTCGCGCGTCACGCTCTATCCCGGCGTTCGAATCGGCCAGGACGGATTCGGCTTTGCCCCCGATTCCAAAGGTGTCGTCAAGGTGCCGCAACTAGGCCGCGTGATCATCGAGGACGACGTGGAAATCGGCGCGAATACTACGATTGATCGGGGTGCCGGCCCGGATACGATCATCGGCGCGGGTACAATGATTGATAATCTGGTTCAGATCGGGCACAACGTGCAGATCGGGCGCGGTTGTGTCCTCGTGTCCCAGGTCGGCATATCCGGCAGCACCAAGCTCGGCGACGGGGTCATGATCGGCGGTCAAGGCGGCCTCACTGGGCACCTCGTCATCGGAAGCGGCGCTCGGATCGGCGCGAAATCCGGCATCATGAAGGATGTGCCGGCGGGCGCGACCGTGGCGGGCAATCCTGCCATGCCCGCACATGAGTTCTTTCGCCAAGTCGCCACGCTGCGGCGGCTGGCGAGACGCAAGGGCGAGTGACGATGGAAGCGAGCGAGCGGACGACCAGCGCGGATGTGGCGGAGATCGACACGCTCCGGATCATGGAGCTGATCCCGCATCGCCCGCCGTTCCTGATGATCGACAAGGTGGTCGACGTGGTGACGGGCGAGCGGGCGATCGGCGTCAAGAACGTCACCATCAACGAAGGTTTCTTCCGGGGGCATTTCCCCGCGCGGCCCGTGATGCCGGGCGTGCTGATCATCGAGGCCATGGCACAGACCGCCGCGGTCCTGGTCGTGCACACGCTGGGTCCCATGGCGCAGGGCAAGCTGGTCTATTTCATGAGCGTCGACAATGCTCGCTTCCGCAGGCCCGTGGTGCCCGGCGACACCTTGAAGGTTCACGTGACGTCGCTCAGGCATCGCGGGAACGTCTGGAAGTTCGAGGGCCAAGCGAAGGTGGACGGCAAGCTCTGCGCCGAGGCGACTTACGCCGCCATGATCATGGGCGACTGAGCTCGTCTCCTATGGCGTACATTCATCCGACGGCGGTGGTCGAGCCGGGGGCAAGGCTCGCGGAGACCGCGCGTATCGGGCCCTATTGTGTCGTCGGCCAGGAGGTCGAGCTACAGGACGGAGTCGAGCTCGTCTCGCACGTGGTGGTGGCGGGCTGCACCGTCGTCGGGGCCGCGACCCGCATTTTTCCCTTCGCCTCGATCGGCCACCAGCCTCAGGACTTGAAATATCAAGGCGAGAAATCCCGCCTGGAGATCGGCCGGCGCAACATCGTGCGCGAGCACGTCACGATGAATCCCGGCACCGCCGGCGGCGGCATGGTGACGCGGGTCGGAGACGGCTGCCTCTTCATGGTGGGCGCGCACGTCGCTCATGATTGCCGGCTCGGCGACAACGTGATCATGGCGAACAACGCGACGCTCGCGGGCCACGTGGTCATCGGAAATTTCGCGATCCTGGGCGGCTTGTCGGCAGTTCATCAGTTCGTGCGCGTGGGCAAGCACGCGATGATCGGCGGCGTCACCGGCGTCGAGCGCGATGTCATTCCCTACGGCCAGGTGGTCGGCGATCGCGCGCGGCTCGTGGGCCTCAATATCGTGGGCATGCAGCGCCGCGGCTTCTCGCGCGACCAGGTCCAGGCGCTCAGGACCGCCTATCAGATGCTGTTCGGCGAGGCTGGTACCCTGGCGGAGCGCGTCGACGAGGTCGCGCGCCAGTTCATGGACGTGGAGCCGGTGCGCGACATCGTGGAGTTCATTCGCGCGGACTCGCAACGCGGTCTCTGCCGTCCGCAAGGCGTCAATGGCGCCTAAGCTCGGCGTTCTCGCCGGCTCTGGCGAGTTGCCGCTGCGCGTGATCGACGCCTGCCGCGCCGCCGGCCGGCCGGTCTTCGTGCTGGCGCTCGAGGGTGCGGCCGATCCCAGGGACTTCGCGGGCGTACCGCACGCGAGGATCCGCCTCGGCGCGGGCGCAGAGGGTTTGCGCCTGTTGCGCGAGAATGGCGTCCAGGAACTGGTCATGGCGGGTCCGGTGCGCCGGCCGACGCTGGCCTCGCTTCGTCCCGACTGGCGCGCGGCCAAGATGCTCGCGCGCATCGGGCTGCGCGCCCTCGGAGACGACGGCCTCCTGAGCGCGATCATCAAGGAGTTCGAGCTCGAAGGTTTCCGCTTCGTGGGCGTGCACAGCATTCTCGAGAGTCTGCTGGCGCCCGAGGGTCCGCTCGGCGCGATCACGCCCGACGCGCAAGCCCGCGCCGACATCGAGCGCGGCTTCGAGGTTGCTCGGGCGCTCGGTGCCGTCGACGTCGGGCAAGCCGCGGTGGTGCAGCAGGGGATCGTGCTCGGCCTCGAGGCGGCAGAGGGCACGGATGCGCTGATCGATCGCGCGGGCCGGCTTCAGGGCGAAGGCCCCGGCGGCGTGCTGGTCAAGGCCGCGAAGCCCGGGCAGGAGCGGCGCGCGGACTTGCCGGCGATCGGCGTCGCTACCCTCGACGCCTGCGCCCGGGCGGGGTTGCGCGGCATCGCGATCGAGGCCGGCATGGCGCTCGTGATCGACCGCGCGGCGGTCTCGGCGGCGGCCGATGCCGCGGGGCTCTTCGTGGTCGGCATCAAGGCGCCATGAGCGACGCGGCGCTGTCGGACACCGCGGGGCCGCTTATTTTTCTGATCGCCGGCGAGCCGTCGGGCGATGTGCTTGGCGCGCGCCTTATGGCGGCGCTCAGGGAGCGCACGGGTGGCGCCGTGCGGTTTGCCGGCGTCGGCGGGGAGGCGATGGAAGCCGCGGGCCTCAAGAGCCTGGTGCCGATCCAGGACCTGGCCGTCATGGGCGTGGCCGAGGTACTGCCGCGGGTGCGTCGGATCTTTCGCCGCGTCAACGAGACCGTGGCCGCGGTCCGCACGGCGAAACCCGACGCCGTCGTCACGATCGACAGCTCCGGATTCACCTGGCGCGTGGCGCACCGGCTCCGGCGGCACGGCGAGCGCCTGTTGCTCATTCACTACGTGGCGCCCATGGTCTGGGCCTGGCGTGGGGGCCGCGCCCGGCGCATGGCGCGCTGGTACGACCACTTGATGGCGCTGCTGCCATTCGAGCCGCCCTACTTCCAGGCGGTCGGGCTCGGCTGCACCTACGTCGGACACCCCGTCGTCGAGAGCGGCGCCGATCGCGGAGACGGCCCGGCGTTCCGGCGGCGCTACGGCATCGATGCCGAGGCGACTCTGATCACGGTCTTGCCCGGGAGCCGGCGGGGCGAGGTGCACCGGCTGCTGCCGGTTTTCCGCGCCACGATCGAGCGGCTGCGCCGCCGCTACCCCGCGCTCCATGTGGTGATCCCGACAGTCAGCACGGTGCACGACGACGTGGCGGCCTCGGCCAAGGAATGGGCCGTGCCAGCGGTTGCGGTGCGCGGCACCGGACCGAAATACGATGCCTTCGCCGCCAGCAACGCCGCGCTCGCGGCCTCGGGCACGGTCACGCTCGAGGTGGCCCTCGCGGAAGTGCCGATGGTCGTGGCCTACCGGGTCAATGCGATCACGCACGCGATCGTGCGGCGGCTGGTCAAGGTGCGCTTCGTCAACCTGCTGAACCTCATCCTCGACCGTCCGGCCATTCCGGAGCTGCTACAGCACGACTGCACGCCCGAGCAACTCGCGCGCGAGCTCATGCGGCTGCTCGACGACCGTCTGGCGCGCGAGCGTGAGATCGAGGCTTACCGCGAGGGGCTGCAGCGCTTGGGACGAGGCGATGTCTCGCCGGGACTGCGTGCCGCCGACTGCGTGCTGGCGCTCATTGCGGAGCGGCGGCGAGCGGCCTAAGGTCGGCGCAACCGCAACCGCGCAACCGGAGAGGATCATGGACACGAGAGCGGCGAGCGATACGGCAAAGGGCTCCGCCCTCCAAGGCCGGATGCTGCACACGATGATCCGCGTATTCGATCTGGAGAAGTCGATCGACTTCTACACTCGCGATCTCGGCATGAAGCTGCTGCGCAAGCGCGAGGTGCCCGGCGGCCGGTACACGCTCGCCTTCGTCGGCTTCGGCGAGGAAGAGACCAGCACGGTGATTGAGCTCACCCACAACTGGGACCAGAAGGAGCCTTATGCCATCGGCGGCGGCTTCGGCCATCTCGCGATCGGCATTCCCGACGTCTACGGTACCTGCGAGAGGCTCGGAAAGGCCGACGTCAAGATCACGCGGGCCCCGGGGCCGGTGAAATTCGGCACCAGCGTCATTGCCTTCATCGAGGATCCCGACGGCTACAAGATCGAGCTGATCGAGCGCGCCTGAGGCCGCGGTGACGGAGATCCGCCTCGCCGTGGAAGGCCGCGGCGAGGCCGGCCGCGTCGCGACGGTTACCGTCGACAATCCCGCGAAGCTCAACATCCTGGATCCCGCGGGCATCGCGGCGCTCGAGCGGACCCTGGACGATCTAGCGGCGGACGAGGCGCTGCGCGTCGTCGTCCTGCGCGGCGCCGGCGGTCGCGCGTTCATCGGCGGCGCCGATATCCGCGCCATGGCCACGCTCGACCGCGAGAGCGCCCGGACCTTCATCACCGGGCTCCATCGCGCCTGCGAGGCAATTCGCAATCTCCCGGTGCCCGTGATCGCGCGCATCGAAGGCTATGCGCTGGGCGCCGGCCTCGAGATCGCGGCCTCCTGCGATCTGCGCGTCGCGGCCGACACCGCGCGGTTCGGAATGCCCGAGGTGAGAGTCGGCATTCCCTCGGTGATCGAGGCGGCATTACTACCGCGGCTCATCGGCTGGGGCCGCGCGCGCCGGCTCCTCTACACCGGCGAGATCATCGGCGCGGAGGAGGCCGACCGCTGGGGGCTGGTCGAGCGCGTCGTGGCGCCACCCGATCTCGATGCCGCCGTGGAGGCCTGCGCGGCGGCGATCCTCGCGGCGGGGCCACGCGCGATCCGACTGCAGAAGGCCCTCATCCGCGACTGGGAGGAGCTCAGCCTCGGCGATGCTATCGAGCGCGGCATTCACGCCTTCGCGGACGCTTACGCGACGTCGGAGCCAGCGGATCGGATGTCGGCGTTTCTTCGTAAGGGGGCAAGCCGCTCGCCCTAAGCGGAGCTCAGTTACCGCGCGATCTTCCACGCGAGGAGCGCGACCAGTCCGATCAGCAGCGCCAGGGCGACCACACGCTCGATCCAGCCCTTGAGGCTGAGGCGATTGTCGTTGGCGGGCTTACGAGCCGCGAGGGTCGCGCGGAAACGGTTTCCGCCGCTCTCGCCGGTGTCTTGCCCGCGTGGGCTCTTGTGCGCTCTATCCACGGTTCTCCACCGGCACGTAGGTGCGGCGCGTCTGGCCCGTATAGAGCTGGCGCGGGCGGCCGATCTTCTGGCTGGGATCCTCGATCATCTCGTTCCACTGCGCGACCCAGCCGACCGTGCGGGCGATCGCGAAGAGCGCGGTGAACATCGCGGTGGGGAAGCCGATCGCGCGCAGGATGATGCCGGAATAGAAATCCACGTTCGGGTAGAGCTTGCGCTGGACGAAGTAATCGTCATGGAGCGCGATCCGCTCCAGCTCCATCGCAAGATCGAGCATGGGCTCGCTCCGAATACCGAGCTCGTCCAGTACCTCGTGGCACGCAGCCTGCAGCACCTTGGCGCGGGGATCGTAGTTCTTGTAGACGCGATGGCCGAAGCCCATCAAGCGGAAGGAGTCGCCGGGGTCCTTGGCGCGCTTGATGAACTCGGGGATCCGCTTGCGGTCGCCGATCTCGCCCAGCATCTTGAGCACGGCCTCGTTGGCGCCGCCGTGCGCGGGACCCCAGAGCGAGGCGATGCCGGCTGCGATGCAGGCGAAGGGATTGGCGCCCGAAGAGCCCGCGAGCCGCACCGTCGAGGTCGACGCGTTCTGCTCGTGATCGGCGTGCAGCAGGAAGATCTTGTCGAGCGCCTTCGCCACCACCGGATTGACCTTGTAGGGCTCGCACGGCACGGCGAAGGTCATGTGCAGGAAGTTGGCGGCGTACTTGAGGTCGTTGCGCGGATACATGAAGGGCTGGCCGACGGAGTACTTGTAGGCCATGGCGGCGATGGTCGGCATCTTCGCGATCAGGCGATAGGAGGCGACCAGGCGCTGGTGCGGATCGGCGATGTCCGTGGAATCGTGATAGAAGGCCGAGAGCGCGCCCACGACGCCGCACAGCACAGCCATCGGATGCGCGTCGCGCCGGAACCCGCGGAAGAACGCGTTGATCTGCTCGTGCACCATGGTGTGAATGGTGATGTCGCGCTCGAACTGGGTCTTCTCGGCGGCGCTCGGCAGCTCGCCCTTGGTCAAGAGGTAGGCGACCTCCATGAAGTCGCTGTGCTCGGCAAGCTCCTCGATCGGATAGCCGCGGTAGAGCAGCTCGCCCACGTCGCCGTCGATGTAGGTGATCTTGGACTCGCAGGAGCCGGTCGCCATGTATCCGGGGTCGTAGGTGAAATGCCCGGTCTCGGTATAGAGGTGGCGGATATCGATGACTTTCGGCCCTACCGTGCCCGACATCAGCGGCAGCACCACCTGCTTGCCGGTGCTGTTGTCGGTCAGCGTGACGTTCTCGTTGGTCTGTGCCGCGGGTTTCGTGGCCGAGGTTTTCTCGTTCATCGATGGCATCCCTGGATCAGCCGTTGTGCGCCGCAATATAAGGTGAGCATAGGGCGGTGGCGCCGGATTATCAAATGCTCGCCATCAGATGCCGGCGGGCGTGCCGACGGCATCGGCCAATCGGCCGAGAGTTTCCTCGCGTCCCAGCACGGCCATCACCTCGAAGATCGGCGGCGATGTGGTACTGCCGGAGAGCGCGGCACGCAGAGGTTGCGCGAGCGCGCCCAGCTTCACGCCCAAGCCATCGGCTTGATGCCGCACGGTCTCCTCGAGCGTCCCCGCTTCCCAGCCGGACGCCGCGAGCTTGGGGCTGAGCTCGGACAGGAGTTTGCGCGCCTCGGGTGTGAGCAGGGCGCCGGCCTTGGGATCTCTCGGGATGGGCCGCCGCTCGACGTAGAAGCGCGCATTCTCCGCGAGCTCGACCAGGGTCTTTGCGCGCATCTTGAGGCCGGGCATGGCGCCCGTGAGCCGCAGGCGCTCGGCGCCGTCGAGCCCGCGCCCGAGCGCCGTTTCCAGACGCGGCGTCACCAGCTCGGCGAGCCGGGCGTCGGCGGCCTCGCGGATATAGTGGCCATTGAGGTTGGCGAGCTTCACGAAATCGAAACGCGCGGGCGCGCGGCCGACGGCATCGATGTCGAACCATTCGATCGCCTGCTCTGTCGGGATGATCTCGGCATCGCCATGGCCCCAGCCAAGCCGCAATAGATAGTTCCGCAGCGCTTCCGGCAGATAGCCCATGTCGCGATAGGCCTCGACGCCGAGCGCACCGTGGCGCTTGGAGAGCTTGGCGCCGTCGGGCCCGTGGATCAGCGGCACATGCGCGAAGACCGGCTCCGGCCAGCCGAGCGCGCGGTAGATCTGCGTTTGGCGGAACGCGTTGGTCAGGTGATCGTCGCCACGGATCACATGGGTGATGCCCATGTCGTGGTCGTCCACTACGACGGAGAAATTATAGGTGGGCGTGCCGTCGCTCCTGAGGATGATGAGGTCGTCGAGCTGCGCGTTCGACACCACGACGCGGCCCTGCACGCGATCCTCGATCGCGGTCTCTCCCTCCTGCTCGGCCTTGAGGCGGATCACCGGCGGAACATTTGGCAGGGGCCCGTCGGGAACGCGGTCGCGCCAAGTGCCATCGTAGCGCACGGGCCGGCCTTCCTTGCGCGCACGCTCGCGCATCGCCTCGAGCTCCTCGGGCGTGCAGTAGCAATGATAGGCGCGGCCCTGCGCCAGCAGCTCCCGCGCGACCTCGGCGTGGCGCGCCATCCGCGAGGACTGCATGACCACCTCGCCGTCCCAGTCGAGGCCCAGCCACTTCATGCCGTCGATGATCGCGTCCACCGCGGCCTGGGTGGAGCGCGCGCGATCGGTGTCCTCGATGCGCAGAAGGAACTTGCCGCGGTGGTGCCGGGCGTAGAGCCAATTGAACAACGCCGTCCGCGCGCCTCCGATGTGGAGGAACCCGGTGGGCGAGGGGGCGAAACGAACGACGACGCTCATGAGATTCGCTGGGGCCGCCTATGGCGCGAGGGACGACAAGCGGCGCTCTCTAGCATATCGCGAGCAACGCGTCATGCTCGCGGCGTGGGTCGTGCTGGATTGCAGGAGCAACCCCGTGCTCTGAATCGGCCGAGCGACGTCGGGAGAAGCCAATGGCACTGAAGATGGCGCGTGTAATTCTATTCACCAAGCACATGGCGGGCATGACGGCGTTCTATCGAGACGTGCTCGGCCTGCCGCTGCGTGTCGACGAACGCGGCTACAAGGAGTTCGATGCCGGCGGATGCGCGAGGGAAACGGCTTGAGTCGCTGCGACGGCAAGGATCCAAATGGAAATCCGATTTCCTTGTCGAACCGCGAGTAGTGGACAACGGCAGGCGTAGGCCGCCACACGGAATGCGGGCTGGCGATTCGTATCGCACAACCGAGCGGTTGGGTTGGGCGCGGTTCCCGGCTACAGTCCTGAGCATGTCGGGGGCCGTGGAGCAAACAGAGATCGCGGGCGCGGCGGGCCTGGGGCAAAGGCTCGCCCCGCCGCTGCTCGGGATTGCTCAGGGCTTGTGGGGGGCGCTCTCAGCCGAGCGCGACCGCTGGTTCCTTTGGTTGCCGGCCTTCCTCGGCGTGGGGATCGGGATCTATTTCTCGCTGACGGTCGAGCCGCCGCTCTGGCTCGGGTTGGTGCTGGCGGCGACTGCCATCCTCGGCGTTGCCATCGCGCGCTGGCGAGAGCGCGGGATCGCGGGAGCGCTCGCGGTGGCAGCCGTCGCCGTGGGCTTCGCGGCGGCGGAGATCGAGACTTGGGCGGTGGCGACGCCTGTCCTGGAGCGCCCGACCGGCCGCGTTACCGTAGAGGGCCGCGTTATCGACGTGGAGCCGCTGCCGGCGGGGCGGCGGATCCTGCTCGAGCCTCGCCGCATCGGACAGCTGCCTCGCGAGGTGTTGCCGGCGCGCGTTCGGATCACGATCCGCAATGACGAGGGCGCGGCGATCCCCGGCGAAGGCATCTCGGTGCGGCCGATGCTCTTTCCGCCCTCCGGCCCCGCGATGCCCGGCGCCTACGATTTCCAGCGCCGCGCCTATTTCGACCGGCTCGGCGGCGTGGGATATGCGCAAGGGCCGATGCGCACGATCGAGGGCGAGCCGCCCGCGACCTGGCGCGCGTGGCTTGCGGCGCTCCGGGCCGCGGTGAGCGAGCGCATCATGGCGGCGCTGCCGGGTCGCACCGGCGGCATCGCGGCGGCGATCATCGCCGGCGAGACCCACGCCATTCCGGAGGCAGATGCGCAGGCGTTCCGCGACGCCGGGCTCGCCCACATCCTCGTGATCGCGGGTCTCCACATGGGGTTGGTCGCGGGGCTCGCGTTCTTCGCGGTGCGCGCGGGGCTTGCGCTGGTGCCGTGGGTGGCGCTCCGGTTCAACACCAAGAAAGGGGCGGCGGTGGCGGCGCTCCTGGTCACCTTCTGCTACATGCTGCTCTCCGGCGCCACCGTGTCGTCGCGGCGCTCGTTCATCATGACCACGCTGGTTCTCCTGGCGATCTTGCTCGACCGTCTGCACCTCTCGGCGCGCGGCCTCGCCTGGGCCGCGCTCGCGATCATGCTGGCGAGCCCGTACTCCGTGACCACGGCGGGGTTCCAGATGTCCTTCGCGGCGGTGGCGGGGCTGGTCGCCTTCTACGAGACCTTCCGCGAGCGGATCGGCAGTTGGTATCGCGATGCCGGCTTCGTGCGGCGCTGGGGCCTGCATCTCCTCGGCATCGTCTTCACCACGGTGGTCAGCACCATCGCGACCACGCCGTTCACGGTGTTACGTTTCAATCACGCAATTCCGTGCATCGAGGCGAAACGCGCCGCAACAGAAACCGTCGCGATTTGTCACGTAATCCCGGCCTTTCTGGTGTACCTTTGGATTGCTCGCCGTTTCGCACTGTTTCGGTTATCTTGGTCCAAATTTGGTCCAAACGGGTTCACCAGCCATGCCTCAGGTCAAATTCAGCTCCCGCGGGATCTCCGCGCTGCCGGCTCCAGGGTCGGGGCGGGTCGAGTATTTCGACATCGGGTTGCCCGGGTTTGGGCTCAGGGTCTCGGCCGAGGGACGCCGGACCTGGCTCGTGCGCTATCGGGTGAAGGGCCGCAAGGTGAAGGGCAGCATGACGCTCGGCACCTTCGACGCCGACCGCTTCGGGCTGGCCGAGGCACGCGACAAGGCGAAGGACGCGCTCCGGGCGGCAGAGAAGGGCATCGACCCGGCAGAGCCGGTCCGCAAGGCCCGGCGCGCCGATACCGTCAAGGAGCTCGCCGAGCGCTTCCTCGAGGAGTACGCGAAGAAGCGCAAGCGCTCGTGGCACACCGATGAGCGGATCATAGAGCGCGACATCGTCCCTGAAATCGGGAACCTGAAGGCCTCCATTGTCACGCGGGCCAATATCCGGCAGGTGCTGCGCACAGTCATGGAGCGGGAGGCGCCGATCATGGCCAACCGCGTCCTCGGCCTCCTGCGCAAGATCTTCAATTGGGCGATCGCCGAGGAGATCGGCGGGGTCGAGCACAACCCCTGTGCGCTCATCGGGAAGCCTGCGCAAGAGAACCGTCGCGATCGTGTGCTCAGTGTTGAGGAGATCGCGACGCTATGGAAGGCGCTCGACGACCCCGCGGTGCGCCTGCCCAAGCGCATCAGGATCGCGCTCAAGCTGCAGCTCGTGACGGCTCAGCGAAAAGGCGAGGTCATCTCCGCGGAGTGGGCCGAGATGGATCGCCAGAACGAGCGGGTGTGGACCATCCCCGCCGAGAAGGCCAAGAATAAGCTCGCGCACCGGGTGCCGCTGTCGACGGTGGCGCTCGAGCTGCTCGGAGAACTGAAGCCGCTCAGCGGCAAGTCTCGGTGGCTGTTCCCGTCACCGAAGGAGGACCGGCCGATCGTGGGGCGCGCGGTCAACCACGCCCTGACCAAGGCACTCGACCACCTCGGCGTGTCGAACATCACGCCACACGATCTGCGCCGCACAGCGGCGTCGCACATGACCGGCATGGGGATCAGCCGTCTCGTGGTGCAGAAGATTCTGAACCACGTCGAGACGAGCGTGACGTCGGTCTACGACCGGCACTCGTACGATCCTGAGAAGCGCCAGGCGCTCGATGCATGGGCGCGGCGGCTCGGGGAGATCACCGCGGGCAAGGTGCCGGCCTCCAACGTCGTGGAGCTCGCACGGGCATAGATCGAGATCGACGCGGATAGGGTAGCTCCCGAAGAGCCGGTTTCCGCACCGGCCTGCCGCGTCGACCACCACTGCGGAGCACTGGCGGAGGTGCGACGTGTGCGCCCAGAATGCGATCCCTTCGGATACGAGCGGTTTTGATCGATCCTCGTGGAATGGTCTCCAGCTCTTCGCGTGGGTCTTCCTGCGCGATCGCGCCCTCGTGCACAGCTATGGTGAGCAAGATACGCGCGGAAGCTACCGAGGCGACTTCCAACATCCCGGGGGCACGCGCGTTTATGGCGACGGCAAGGAGTGGGTGTTCCCTCCAGTTGCGGGTGAAGCTGCGGGCAAAATAGAACTGACGGCGCGAGCGACATATGCGGCCCACCATGGGGAGCCGCCGTCTTTGTTTCCGACTATTACCCTCGCAGAGGTAGACGTCATCAACCACCTCCAGCGTAACGAGATCACCGCCAGCGGCTTCGAGAACGGCCGCAGTGCGCGGGAGAAACTGGATGCTGCCCATTGGGTGGACCTTGTGTTCGACGACTCTTGCACCAAGGCGATACCGCGCGACGGCATTGAGGGGCACCCCGCAACATGGACCGGTCTCGCGTTTGATAGGGAAGAGATTCTAAGGTGCTGGCCCAATCCGCAACGAGCCGGGGGTACTAAGCCTGGACCGAGGCCCGAGACATTTGAGCAAGTGAAGCGGGATATGTTGCGCACGCTCGACGAGGGCAATCTCACAGCGGATCAATTGGCCGCTGAAAAGCAGGAAGCTCTCGCGATCACACATGGGGTAAGTCGGGAGACCGTAAGAAAGGCGCGCACTGCGGCCCTGTCGGAATTCAAACTCCGACAAACTCCGACACGAAAAAAATAGCGACAGCGCATATCAGCGCTGCACTCTGCCTCGCGAGCGCCACGAATTGGCGCGGAAAAGCGAGGTACAGAGTGAACGAGGGGAAGCAGCGGCGCATCCTGCGAGACCCGGAAGTCAAGCGGCTGACTGGGCTCAGCCGGGTACAGAGGTGGCGCCGAGTGCGTGCAGGGACCTTCCCGGCACCGGTACAGTTGGGGCCCAACAGCATCGGATGGGACGCGGTAGAGGTCGAGGAGTGGCTCGCCACCCGTCCTCGCGTCTCGTACGCGCCAATTCCCGAGCCCGCAGCGGCGTGACGCACGCCCCAGAAACGGACGAAGCCCCCGCTCGGGAAAAGCGGAGGCTTCGTGGATTCTTCAACCGCGACCGTCGCAAACGGCCGCATAGCACAGGACATGGACAATGCATCTCTTACTCCGCGCGCCGGCACGACGCAATAGCGCCGACGCGAGCAAATCCCCCTGCAACGTTGCTCCGGCCCCCGATGACATAAAGCTCGCCCGACAGCGAGCACGCTGGATCAGCCGAAGATTCGCGCTCACTGGATTGATGGCAGCGACAATCGCCGCGATGGCGCTCGGAGACCGGACATGACCCCGGTCGAGATCCCGAAGAACAAGCAGGAGGTGCTGCGCCTCAGCTTCGGTGAATATCGAGACCGCATGCTGCTCAACGCCCGTGTCTGGTACCGGAACGCCGAGGGTGAAGAGCTCAAGCCCGGCAAAGACGGGTGGGCCATCAGCATTGAGAAGTTGCCGGAGATCGTCGCGGGGTTACAGGGTCTCGAGGCTGAGGCCCGCGCGGCTGGCTTTCTCAAATGAACCTCGCGGTCGAGGATCTACGGTTCCGCCGGCAGGTGGTCGCGCTCCATCAGCGAGGCCCCCGACTGATTGCCGAGCTGCTCGCACAAATCGCTCAAGATCGATTGCTCGGCACCTACATCGACCAGCTGTTGGTGGAGTACCTCTCGATCTCCGACGCGGCACTTGATCTCGTCGGAGGGCGCGAGTTTCCGCCAAATCCGTTGAGCGCGGTGCGCCGATGACGGGAACCATCATCGCTAAAGGTCCGGGTCTGACCGACTTGGCGTCGGGCATCAACACCGAGCATGAGGCGGTGACCGCCTCGCTTAGAAATGGGTTTGAGCATGCAATCACCTGCGGCCAGTTACTGATCGAAGCGAGATCCAAGACAGCGCACGGTGCTTGGCTTCCTTGGCTCG
>DATNIT010000285.1:0-73303 GCA_035604335.1 Allostellaceae bacterium
CGCATTCTGGGATCGATATGAACACGATCATGGCTCATTCGACGCCGACGTGTTCGTCCTCGAAGGTCCCTTCGGGATCGGGCCACTGTCCAGTTCGAGTGGCTCAGGTCACCGAGCTTGATCCCGCCGCGCCGCACCTGTGCCGCAGGTCTTCCGCCAAGTGGGTCCCGCCCCTGTCTGGCAGCCTCGCGATAATCCAGGGTGAGCTTGCGTGCCTCGCTCAGCTTCATCGTCGCGGGTCCGAGAGTGGCGCGGCGCTCATCACCCATCAGGCGGTACACGGCGATGAAGGATCGCGCGCCACCGCATGTCACCTGCAAACACAGGCCGGGTGTTGCCGTTTCCCAAACACGAACCCGTCCCGACTTCGGAACCTGGTACCCCATCACAAATTCACTCGTGAATTTTTCAACTCTGTTCGCCATTTGCTCGTCCTCCTCCTGGAAAGATTGCCCAGAACGGAGCGAGGTCAAATCGCTGTCCCCGAAACTGTCCCGGGACAGCGCTCGCTCCGGGACGCGTCGGAAAAGGGCGGAATCCTACGGGTCTGTCAGTGAGCACAGAGTTACGAAGGAAACTCACGTAAGCCTCGGAAATCCGCTGTTTTTCGAGCGTTTTCAGGGAAGAGCCTATTCTTTACAAGCCAATAGCGGTTCGATAGCGTTCCCAATATCACTCCACTGGGCAGCGACCCTGCGCCGTGGCAGGCTCTGGCGTGGGGCTCCGGCAGAGGAGGCGAGATCGTGCTCGTGTTATTCCAGAACTGTCGGCTGCTCGATCCCGAAGCGAGCGAGCTCCGCGAGGGCGCGAGCGTGCTCGTCGAGGACGAGCACATCCGCGAGGTGTCGGACCGCGCCGTCTCGGCGTCCGGCGCCACCGTCTTCGATCTTCGCGGCCTGGTCCTGATGCCGGGCCTGATCGATGCGCACGCGCATGTCTATCTCTCGGAGGTGAACATCGGGCGTCTTGCCGATGTTCCCTTGACGCTGATGGCCGCCCGGGCCGGACCGCTCATGCGCGCGATGCTGGATCGCGGCTTTACCACCGTGCGCGACACCGGCGGTGCCGATTGGGGCATTCGCGAGGCGGTGGAGACCGGTCAGATGGCGGGTCCGCGGCTCTTCATAGCGGGCCAGAGTCTGAGCCAGACCGGCGGGCACGGCGATTTCCGCCTGCGCACCGAGGGCGAGCACGCCTGCCAGTGCTGCAGCGGCGTGCAGCTGATCTCGCGCATCGTCGACGGCGTGCCCCAGATGCTGCACGCCGTGCGCGACGAGCTCCGCAAGGGCGCCGATCACATCAAACTCATGGTCTCCGGCGGGGTCGCCTCGCCGCGCGACCCGCTGGAAGCGACGCAGTTCACCCGCGAGGAGATCGCCGCCGCGGTCGGCGAGGCGACCGCCTGGGGCAAATATGTCGGCGCCCACGCCTACGGCACCGACGCGATCCGGCGCGCGGTCGAATGCGGCGTTCGCAGCATCGAGCACGGCAACTTCGTCGATGCGCAGACCGCGAAGCTCATGCGCGAGCGTGGTGCCTTCATCGTGCCGACCTTGGTCGCCTATGACGCGATGAAACGCCGCGGCCGCGACTATGGCCTGCCGCCGGTGAGTCTCGAGAAGAACGAGCGCGTGCTCGCGGCGGGCCTGCGCTCTCTCGAGATCTGCAGAGAGGCCGGCGTCCCCATCGCCTTCGGCAGCGATCTCCTCGGTCAGCTGCAGAACGACCAGTCGCGCGAGTTTCTGATCCGCGGCGAGGCGATGTCGCCGCTGGAGGTGATTCGGTCAGCCACCCTGATCAATGCGCGGCTGTTGCGGCGAGAGGGGCTGCTGGGCACGGTCCGTCCGGGCGCGCTCGCTGATCTGCTCGTGGTTGACGGAAATCCACTGCGGGATCTCGGATTCTTGCAGGATCAAGGCGCTCACCTCAAGGCCATCATGAAGGGCGGCCAGTTCCACAAGAACCTGCTGGAGCACTGAATGGCCGGCGCGGCCGCGGTTGCTTTGGTCCTTCGCAGGCGCTGGCCTCGCTATGCCCTCCGAGCCGCGACGGCAACCTGCTTCGCGGTGATGCTGCTGCCGATCTTCTTCGTGTGCTGGCTCAGCTTCTTCAAGAACGAGATCCTGTCCTTCCCGCCGGAGGGCTATACGCTGCGGTGGTTCACGTCGCTGTGGCTGCAGCCGCAATTCGCCGACGGGTTCGTGACGAGCCTGGAGGTAGCGCTGCTCGCCATGCTCGGCGGTCTCGCCGTGGGCATACCCGCGAGCCTCGCCCTCGTCCGCTCGGAGCTACCGATGCGCGAGACGCTCAACACGCTTCTGCTGTCTCCGCTGGTGGTCCCAGGCATCGTGATCGGCACGTCGCTCTATTTCTTCCTGATCGACGTCGAGATCGCGACCGAGCTGCCGCTCACGGGGTCGATGGCGGGCCTCGTTTTCGGCCACGTCCTGGTGACCATCCCCTGGACTGTCCGGCTGATCGCGGCAAACCTCATCGGCATCGACCGGGCGATCGAGGAAGCCGCGATGAACCTCGGCGCCGACCGATTGCGTACGCTGCTCAGAGTGACCTTGCCAGTGATCCGGCCGGGCGTGGTCGCGGCGGCGCTCTTCAGCTTCGTCGTCTCGTTCGGCAATCTCGAGCTCTCGCTCTTCCTGGTGAGCCCCGGCGAGACCACCTTGCCGATCGCGATCCTGCAGTATCTCGAATGGAAGATCGATCCCACCATCGCCGCGGTGTCGCTGATCCAGATTGCGATTATCTCGGCGGCGATGGTGGGAACCAACCGCTTCGTGCGCCTGAGCCAGGTGGTCTGAGCGCATGTCGAGCGTCCGGCTGCAATCGGTCTCGAAGATCTACGGCGACCAGCGGGCCGTCAGCGATTTCACACTGGAGATCGCTGAGGGGGAGTTCCTGGTGCTCCTCGGGCCCAGCGGGTGCGGCAAAACCACCACGCTGCGCATGATCGCCGGCTTCGTCGAGCCGAGCGCCGGTCGCATCCTCTTTGGCGATCGCGACGTTACGGACCTGCCGTCCTACCACCGCAACACCGGCCTGGTGTTCCAGGGCTACGCCCTGTTTCCGCACTTGAGCGTGTTCGAGAACGTGGCCTTCGGCCTGCGCATGCGCAGGCTCGAGCGTGCCGCCATCGAGAAGCGCGTGCGGGAGGCGCTGCGCCTGGTCCGGCTCGAGGCGCTCGCCGAGAGAATGCCGAGGCAACTCTCCGGCGGCCAGCAGCAGCGCGTGGCGCTGGCGCGGGCGCTGGTGATCGAGCCCGAGATTTTGCTGCTGGACGAGCCGCTCTCCAATCTCGACGCCAAGCTGCGCGAGGAGGTCCGGGTCGAGATCCGGCAGCTGCAACGGCGGCTCGGCCTCACGACCGTCATGGTGACCCATGATCAGGAGGAGGCGCTCTCCGTGGCCGACCGCCTCGTGGTGATGAGCAACGGCGAAATCCAGCAGATCGGCACGCAGCGCGAGCTCTACAACGCGCCGGCCAACCAGTTCGTGGCGAGCTTCATCGGCCGGACGAATTTCCTCTCGGGCGCCATGATCGGGCCACAGCGTTTTCGCACCGAGAGCGGTCTCGAGATCTCGGTGGCATCCGCCGCCGCGCCGGAGCGTCTGCTCGCGATCCGGCCGGAGCGCGTCAGGCTGGGCAACGCAAACGGGGCCGCCAACAGCTTTGCCGGTACGGTCGAGTTCGTAAGCTATCTCGGAGCCACCACCGAGTACGTCGTTCGCCTCGCGAGCGGCGATGCCCTAGCGGTCGAAATGCACAACGACCGCGCCGGCAACGTGGAGCTTTTCACCGTGGGATCCCAGATTCGCGTCGCCTGGGACCCCGATGCCTGCCAGCTCATCGCCTGACGCCGCTGTGCCATACGACAGAACCATATCCAGCGAACCCGGAGGAGGATCCGTCATGACATCCCGCTCGCCCAAGACAAAATCTCGCGCCGTCCTTTCGCGGCGCGGCTTCCTGCACGCCACCGCCCTGACGGGCGTGGCAGCCGCCATCGGTCCGCGCGCCGCCCGGGCGGCCGGCGGAAAAGTGGTCGTGGGCACCTGGGGCGGCGACTACCAGAACCTGATCCAGAAGAACATCGCGGCGCCATTGCTGCAGCCGCAGGGCATCGAGGTGATCTACGACACCGGCAACGACAGCCCGCGCAAGACCAAGATGATGGCGGAGAAGATGCTGCCGCGTGGCACCATGGATATCTCCGCGCTCAACCGCGCGGGCAGCTACGAGATGTACAAGGCCGGCACGCTGCTGGAGATCGACGCCAGCAAGATCCCGAACGCCAAGCACGTCCTGCCGAAATTCGCCACGTCCTGGTCGGTGCCGCACATCTTTTCCGGCCGCATCATCCTCTACAACCCGAAATTCGTGACGGAGAAGCCGACCTCCTACGCGGATCTCTGGAACCCGAAATACGCCGGGCGCGTCGGCATCATCGACATCCAGTACCAGACCACCATCCAGTCCGCGGCGATGATCAGCGGCGGCAGCTTCACGAACTACGAGCCCGGCAAGGCGAAGCTGATGGAGCTCAAGAAGATCGGCTACAAGATGATGCCCACCAACGAGGCGATGGCCCAGGCGCTCAAGACCGAGGAAGTCTGGATGTGCATCATGTGGAAGGCGCGCGGCGTCATGTGGCAGAACGCCGGCGTGCCCGTCGAGATCGCCGCACCCAAGGAGGGCGTGGTCACCTATATCTCCGACTTCACCATTCCCAAGAACGCCCCCAACAAGGACGGCGCGTACGCGTTCCTGAACGCCATGCTCGACCCCAAGCCGCAGGAAGGGTTCATCGAGGACATGGGCTATAACCCCACTGTCGACGACGTCGAGCTCGCGAGCGCCATGGCCAAGCGCGTGGGATTCACCGCCGAGGAGCAGAAGCTGCTCCTGGTGGAGGACAGCGACTACCTCGCCCAGAACGACGCCCAGCTCAAGGAGTGGTGGGACAAAGAATTCAAGACGTGAGGCGCTGATTTTCCCACAAGCGCCGTGCGGCAGCGCGCTACCACCCCCCTCCCTAGCCCTCTCCCTCATGGGGGGAGGGGATTCTCAGAGCCTCGCTTAGATGAGCCCTCCCCCCTCGAGGGGAAGGGTCTGGAGGCGGGTAGCGCTCTGCGGTCGACGACGGGCATCACGACACTCTCCGCAGCGGCGCTGATCGGACCGGCCACCATTATCGTGGTGATCCTTCTGGTGGCGCCGCTCGTCATCCTCTTCCGGTACAGCCTGAACCGGTTCGTGCCCGGCCAGTTCATGGTCGACGCAATCACGCTCGAGAACTACGTCAAGGTCTTCGTCGATCCCTATTACCGCACCGTGCTCCTCCGCACGGGCCTGATCGCGGCGCTTTGCACCGCGCTTTGTCTCGTCCTCGGATACCCCGCGGCTTACGTGCTCGCGCGTACTCGGTCGCGCTTCAAGACTTGGCTCGTCCTGCTCGTGGTGATGCCCCTCTTCGTCGGGAACGCCGTGCGCGCCGCCGGCTGGATGGTGGTGTTCGGACGGCAGGGCGCCTTCAACGCCGCGTTGACCTGGCTCGGCATCGTCGACGCGCCGCTCGACATCATGTACACCCCGCTCGCGGTCATCATCGGCATCACCGGCTTCAATCTTCCCTTCATGGTCTTGACCCTGCAGAGCGTGATCGAGGGCATCGATCCCGCCCTCGAGGAGGCGGCGCTCGGCATGGGTGCCCGTCCCTTGCGGGCGTTCTCGCGCGTGACGCTGCCGTTGTCGCTGCCGGGCGTGGTGGCGGGCTCCCTGCTTTGCTTCATCCTGGCGATGAACGCCTACGCCAATCCGGTCTTGCTCGGCGGCCCGCGGTTTCAGATGATGGCGCCGGTCGTGTACACGCAGATATCGGAGCAATCCAATTGGCCTCTCGGCGGCGCGCTCGCTTTCGTTCTCATGACGGCCACGCTGGTGCTGACGGTAGGTGCCCACGCACTGGTGCAGCGACGCTACCGCCGGCGAGGCATCGCCTGACGTGACGGACCTGGCGGGCGATCCGCGCGCCCAGATCGCACGAGCTGCTCGGGCGACGGAATCCGGGCGCCGAAAGTCAGACGCTCGGGCGCGACTCCGCGCGACAGCGCCTCTCGACGAAGGTTCCGCTCCTGCCAGGAATTAGCGCCGAGCAGCCAGAGAATCGACCTGGGCACGGTCTGGAGCAGGCGCATCCAGACGTCGAAGACCTCCTGCGTGATCTTGTAGGGGTTGTTGAAGCACGCGAAAACGAAGGCGTCGTCGGGGAGGCCGCACTCGGCGCTTCCGGCATAGCACCCGATCAGCGTTCCTCTTCCTCTGCCGGTTCGAGCTCGACGAAGGGATGCGGGCCGTCGAAGCGGCCGACATGGGCGGTGTGCGACACGATGCCGGTATCGCGCGACCACACGTGGACCTGATAGCCCGGCGGCTCCAGCGCGAAGGCGCCCTCGGTACCAGGCCGGAGGTCGAGCACCACCTGATGCGCGGTGCTGGGCGCCGTCGAGGCGAGGGTCCCGCGCCAGCGCACCTGGATCGGCCGATGCAGGTGACCGCAGAGGATGCGCTCGATTTGCGGATGCCGCTCGACCAGCCTGCCCATGGCATCGGCGCCCTCGAGCCCGATCACGTCCATGTGGTCGATGTTGGTGCGGAACGGCGGGTGATGCATGAACACGACGGTCGGGCAGCCGGACGCCTCGGCCAGAGCGTCCTCGAGCCAGGCGAGGCGGCGCTCGCAAAGCTCTCCGCCGGCCTCGCCCGGCACCACCGTGTCGAGACCGATCAGGCGTACGGGATAGTCGTCAACCCTGTAGTGCAGGAATTCGCCGGCAACCGGCAGGTAGTCGCTGTCGGCGAAGATCTTGCGCAGGTTTCCCCGGTCGTCGTGATTGCCGGGCACGAGATAGACCGGCATCTCCAGCTCGGCCAGGAGCTGCCGGAGCATGGCGTATTCCTCGACCTCGCCGGCATGCACGAGATCGCCGGTGGCGAGAACGACGTCCGGCCTCGGCCTCAGCGCGTTCACATGCTGGATGGCATCGCGCAGCATGTCATTGGTGGGAACACGACCATAGGCCGAGACGCCGGGCGGCCGGACATGGAGATCGCTCAGCTGCACGATGATCATTACCGGACCTTCCGAAGGTCAGAGCCCGCTCACATGGGCGATCTTCTCGTTGTAGGGGCGCAGGATCTCGTCCGCGTTCTTCTGCGCGTCGCGCACGGCCTCATCGGCCTGCTTCTTGCCGCTCAGCACGGCCTGCACCTGATCCTCGATCGCCTTGCGCACCGCCACGACATTGTATGTCGAAAGCCAGGGCTGCGCGTATTCGAGCTGCTTCACGGCGATGAGCGCGTCCGGATGCTCCGCCACGAAAGCCTTCATCTCCGGCATGTCATAGCTGCTCTTGCGCGGCGCGAAATAGCCGGTGAAGCGGCTCCAGGAGCCCAGCGTCTCCGGCGAGGTCATGTAGCTCACGAACTTCCAGGCCGCCTTGCGCTGCTCCGGCGTGATGCCCTTGAAGACGATCAGAGAGCCGCCGCCGATCGGCACCGCATTGCGCACGTTTCGCGGCACGAAAGCGACCGTGTATGGGAACTTTGCGCCGTTGCGGATGAAGCTCAGGGAGCCCGTGGACAGCAGCACCATGGACGCCTTGCCCGCGAAAAAATCCGTCGAGACCTGGTTCGGGTCGATGACGCCCTCCGGCATCACCTTGTGCGTGAAGACGAGGTCGTGGAGGAATTGCACCGCGCCGCGGGTGGAAGGCTGATCGTAATAGACCTCGCCCGGTGCGCTCACGTTGAAGAACTGCCCGCCGTTCGACATCGTGAAGGCCTGGGTCAGCCAACCGAGATAATCGTAGGACCCCGGCATCTCGAAACCGTAACGAGTAATCTTGTCGCCATCGCGCTTGGTGAGCTTGGTTGCGGCGTCGACGAACTCGGCCCATGTCGCCGGCGGCTTCGCGGGGTCAAGACCGACTTCCTTGAAGTGGTCGGCGTTGATGTAGACGAGCGGCGTCGAGTTCTGGAACGGAACGGCGTAGATCTTGCCGTTGGCGGTGGCGTTGCCGCGCAGCGCCGGCCAAAAATCGTCGAGGAAGGTCTTGGGATCGCCGCCGTTCTCCGCCAGCAAGTCGTTGATTGCCTCGATCTCGCCGGAGATCACGAATTCCTGCACGAAGTTCGCGGACATCAGGGTGACCGCTGGCGGTTTACCCGCCTCGACCGCGGCCTGGGTCTTGAGCCGAGTATCGTCGTAGCTGCCGGTATAGGCAGCCACCACCTCGACGTCGGGGCTGGCGTCGTTGAACTCCTTGACGAGGCGCGTCATTTCCCGCGCCAGCGCCCCTTGCACGGGAACCGGAAAATAGAAATCGATACTGGTCTTCGCCGATGCGGCGATGCTTGCGCTCAGCAACGCGGCGATCCCGACCGCGCTCAAGGTGATTCGGCGTAGAGATGTCATGGTCACTCCCTCTATTTGATGCCGGATAGGACAAAGCTGTTGATGAACTGCCGCTGGAAGGCGATGAAGCCCGCGAACAGCGGCAGGCTCACGATCAGCGTGCCGGCGGCGATCAGGCCCCATTCGGCATCGCCCTCGCCGCCGCTCACGAAGCTCGCAAGGCCGAGCGTGAGCGTCCGGTTGCTCGGTGAATCGATCACCATCAGCGGCCACAGGAACTCGTTCCAGTGCGCGACCACGCTCACGATCCCAAACGCAATGAGCGCCGGCTTCGCCAGCGGCAGCAGCACATAGCGCAGAGTCTGCAAGAGCGTGCAGCCGTCGATCTCCGCGGCATCCTCGAAATCGCGGGGAATGCCACGGAAAGTCTGGCGCATCAGGAAGGTGCCGAAGGCCGAGGCCCAATAGGGCGCCATCACCGCCCAGAGCGTGTCGTAGATCCCGAGCCGCAGCACCGTCTTGAGGTTGGGTACGATCAGCACGGGCGGCACGATCATGAGCTGCAGAAGGAACAAGTAGAAGATCAGGTCGCGCCCGGGGAACTGCAGCCGCGCGAAGGCATAGCCGGCGAGACTGATGGTGACGAGCTGCACCGTGAGCGTCCCGGCGACGACCATGAGCGTGTTCACGTAATTGAGGAGGAAGTCCGCGCTCTCAAAAGCCAAACGGAAATTGGCGAGCGAGGGCGGCCAGCTCGGCCAAAGCGACGCCATATCGAGGGCGCCCTCGCTGTCGGGCCGGAGCGAGGCCACGATCATCCAGAGGAACGGCGCCGACCACACGAGGGCGATGAGAGCGACAACCACCGTCATGACTGCTGCCGCCCAGCCCGATCTAATCCGCATGACGGCCGCCGCGCTCGAGGACGCGGATTCCCACGGTGGAGACCGCGAAGAGCGCCACCAATGTCACCACCGTGGCGGCTGCCGCCTTGCCGCTGTCGTGCAGCTCAGTCGCGGTCTGGAAGATGTAGAACAACAAGAGGTTGGTTGCGTCGTCGGGCCCGCCCTTGGTCATCACGATGACGTGGTCGACGGTGGTGATCGCCTGGATCATCACAATCACCGCGACGAAGGCGGTGGTGGGCGCGAGGAGCGGCAGCACCACGTGCCGCAGCCGTTGCCAGGCGCCGGCGCCGTCGAGCACTGCCGCCTCGACCAGCTCCTGCGGCACCGCCTGCAGCGCCGCGATGTAGAAGAGCATGTAGTAGCCGGCGTTCTTCCACACCGTCACCATGGCGATCGACGCCAAGGCCGTATCGGGATTGCCGAGCCAATTGATCGACAGCGGCACCAGCCGGCCGATGTAGTAGTCGATGAGCCCGACGGTCGGCAGGAACAGGAACGTCCACAGCGCCGCCGCCCCGATCAGCGGAATGATGGTCGGAAAGAACAAGAGCGCGCGGAGCGCCGCGGTGAACCGGGTCGATCGCTGCAGCAGCAGCGCGAAGGCGAGCGCGAGCGCGACCGAGGGCAGCACCGTCGCGCCGATATAGACCAGGTTGTTGAGCGCGGCCGTGGTGAACTTCGGATCGGCGGCGAGCCGCAAGTAGTTCCCGAACCCCGCGAACTCGGCGGTCTTCTCCTCGAGGCGGCGGCCAAACAGCGAATCCACCGCGACCGAGGCAACCGGCCAATAGGTGAAGGCGCCGAGAAAAACCAAGGACGGCAACAGCAGAAGCAACGGCTTCAGCCGCCGCCGGGTCGATGCCGCCAGCACGGGCTTGGCCAGGTGCGTGCTCCGCAGCCTAGGAAGAGTGTCGGCGGTCACGATGCGGAAGCTAGCGCCCCGACACGACGGCAGAGTTTCAGGTTTGTGACGATTTTATTTCACGGATCGGTGCAAATCCCCAGGAGCGGCGACCATCCCTTTTGCGTGGGGCGGATCGGAGCCGCCGAGGCGCTCGATGCTCGGTTCTCGGATGCCGGCACGCGCCTGCTGGCGAGTTGGCACGCTCTTCGCCGGGAGCGCCCCGATCGCAAGATCCGCCGCTACCAGCGCCGGCTGCGACGCGGGCCGCGCCGGCCGCGGCGCGCAGGTTGGCCGGCCGCATCTTTGCCGAGAAGAATTGAGTTTCCGGTCTTGTTTTCATTGTGTTAGCGTTTCGTGAAATGGGCCGGAAACAGGCGGCCCGCTCAAAAAGTAAAATGGACAACGGGTAGAGGCTAAACAGGGAGCGTCTCATGCAAGAGAAAGCGTTGCGCGCGATGGTCGCGCGGGTGAAGGCCGGCCGGATGTCCCGCCGCGCTTTTGTGCGAAGGATGGTGGCGCTCGGCCTGACCGCGCCGATGGCCGGCATGATGCTGAGCCATTCAGGGGTCGCCTGGGCGCAAGCCGCCTCCGCCTACAAGCCCACCAAGGCCGGCGGCGGCGGCGCGCTCAAGGTGCTGTGGTGGCAGGCACCGACGCTCCTCAACCCGCATTTCGCCGTCGGCACCAAGGACCAGGATGCCTCCCGGATCTTCTATGAGTCGCTCGCCGGCTGGGACGGCGAGGGCAACCTCGTGCCCATCCTGGCGGCGGAGGTCCCGAGCCAGCAGAACGGCGGCCTCTCCGACGACGGCAAGTCCGTCACCTGGAAGCTCAAGCAGGGCGTGAAGTGGCATGACGGCGAGCCCTTCACCGCCGACGACTGCATCTTCAACTGGCAATACGCCGGCGATCCCGCGACCGCCACTTACGATGTCGCGACCTACAAGGACATCCAGGTCGAGAAGATCGACGACCACACGATCAAGGTGATCTTCAAGAAGCCGACCCCGTTCTGGGCCGATCCCTTCGTCGGCGTCCGCGGCATGATGATCCCGAAGCACTTGTTCGAGGCCTACAAGGGGGACAAGTCGCGGGATGCGCCCGCCAACCTGAAGCCCGTCGGCACCGGCCCCTACAAGTTCGTCGACTTCAAGCCCGGCGATTCCGTCCGCGGCGAGATCAATACGGCCTACCACCTGCCGAACCGGCCCTATTTCGACACCCTCGAGATGAAGGGCGGGGGCGACGCGGTCTCGGCGGCGCGCGCGGTGCTGCAGACCGGCGAATACGACTTCGCCTGGAACCTCCAGGTCGAGGACGCCATCCTGAAGAAGCTGGAGGAAGGCGGCAAAGGCCACGTCGTCGTCGTGGAGGGTGGCAGCATCGAGCACATCGGGATCAACTTCACCGACCCCTGGACCGAGGTCGACGGCGAGCGCTCAAGCCTCAAGACCAAGCACCCGACGCTCTCGGACAAGGCGGTGCGCGACGCGCTCAACCTGCTGGTCGACCGCGCCTCGGTCGAGAAGTTCATCTACGGCCGCGCGGGCGTCGCGACCCGCAACTTCCTCAACAACCCTCCGCGCTTCCGCTCCAAGATCACGGAGTTCGAGTTCAATATCGACAAGGCGAACAAGATACTGGACGACGCCGGTTGGAAGCGCGGCTCGGACGGCATCCGCGAGAAGGACGGCAAGAAGCTGCACTTCGTCTACCAGACCTCGATCAACGAGCCCCGGCAGAAGAACCAGGCGATCGTCAAGCAGGCCTGCCAGAAGGCGGGCATCGACATCGAGCTCAAATCGGTGGCCGCGTCCGTCTTCTTCTCGTCCGACGCGGGCAATCCCGACATCTATCCGCGTTTCTCCACCGACATCCAGATGTACACGACCTCGCAGACGGAGCCGGACCCGGCGCTGTTCATGAACCAGTTCTGCTCCTGGGAGGCCGCGACCAAGGACAACAAGTGGCAGGGACGCAACGTCACGCGCTGGCGCAGCGAGGAGTATGACAAGGCCTATCGCGCCGCCGAGGGCGATCTCGATCCGGTGAAGCGCGCCGCGCTCTTCATCACGATGAACGATCTCGTGATCGGCGACGTCGCGGTGATCCCGGTGATCTATCGCCCGAACGTGCGCGGTGTCCACAACCAGCTCAAGACGGTGCTCAGCGGCTGGGACAGCGACGCCTACATGCTCTCGGACTGGTACCGCGAGGCCTGAGCGGGGTGCCCGCGCCGGCGCCCGCGCGGACGGCTTGATGTCGCGCTATCTGCTGCGGCGCCTGCTGATCGCGGTGCCGAGCCTGATCGGCATCAGCATCGTGCTGTTCACGATTCTGGCGCTGGCGCCGGGCGATCCCTTCGGGGAGCTCGCGAGCAATCCCGCGGTGCCGCCGGAGGTACGGGTGGCGCTCCGCGCCAAGTTCGGCATGGATGACCCGATCGTCCTGCGATATCTCCACTGGCTCGT
Source organism: Allostellaceae bacterium (assembly GCA_035604335.1). Lineage (GTDB taxonomy): Bacteria > Pseudomonadota > Alphaproteobacteria > ATCC43930 > CGMCC-115725 > DASZHJ01. Next base: position 12,713 of record DATNIT010000285.1, read on the forward strand.
GGCGATGCTGCAGGGGGATTGGGGTTTCTCCTTCGTCAGCCGCGTCAACGTCGACACGCTGATCTGGCAGCGGCTCCCGGCGACGCTCCTGGTGATCGGCTCGTCGCAGGTGCTGGCGCTGCTGATCGCGCTGCCGGTCGGCGTTTTCGCGGCGACCCGGCCCTACTCCGTCTTCGACCAGATCGCCAGCACCTTCGCCTTCATCGGCTTCTCGCTGCCGACCTTCTTCACGGGGCTGCTGTTCATCCTGCTGTTCAGCATCCATCTGGACTGGCTGCCCTTCGTCTTCCGCTCCGATCTCGCCGCGACCGGCTGGCGCTGGTACTGGGAGGAGTTCCGCCAGGCGATCATGCCGATCGCCGTGCTCGGCATGTTCCAGGGCGCCTCCTGGACCCGCTACGTGCGCTCGGCCGTGCTCGACGTGATCCGGCTCGACTACGTCACCACCGCCCGCGCGAAAGGCCTGCGCGAGGGCAAGGTCGTCATCCGGCACGTCGTGCGGAACGCGCTGATTCCCGTGGTGACCCTGGTGGCCCTGCAGGTACCCGCGATCTTCGGCGGCGCCATCGTCACCGAGCAGATCTTCCGGGTGCCCGGCATCGGCTCGCTGCTGATCAACTCCATCCTGCAGAACGACACGCCCGTCATCATGGGCGTGACCTTCGTCTTCGCGTGCCTGGTGATCCTGTTCAATCTTATCGCGGACGTGCTCTATGGCTGGCTCGACCCCCGCATCGCTTACCGGTGACGCCGGGGCGGGCCGGGAGCTCGCCCCGCAGGTCTCGCCGGCGCTCGACACCTGGCGGCGCTTCCGGCGCCATCGCCTCGCGGTCATCAGCGCGATCATCCTGCTGGTGATGGGCCTTGCGGTGATACTGGGTCCCACGCTCTGGCGGGTTCCGATCGACGAGATCGACTTCACCGCGCGCATGGAGCCGCCCTCGGCGGTGCACCCCTTCGGCACCGACGATCTCGGGCAGGATCTGCTCGCGCGGATGCTCTACGGCGGACGGATCTCGCTTGCCGTCGGCCTTGCCACCATGTTGGTGTCGGTGTTGGTGGGCACGCTGGTCGGCGCGGTCGCCGGCATCTCCCGCGGCAGCGTCGATGCCGCGCTGATGCTGGTCACCGACCTGTTCCTCTCCCTGCCGCAGCTGCCGCTGCTGCTGCTGATCATCTATCTGTTCCGCGACGCGCTCAAATCGGTCCTGGGCGTCGAGGGTGGCGTCTTCATCCTCGTGGTCGGCGTCATTGGCGGCTTCCGCTGGATGCCCGTGGCGCGGCTGGTGCGGGCGCAATTCCTGTCGCTGCGCGAGAAGGAATTCGTCGAGGCCGCGCGCGCGCTCGGCGCCTCGACCCTGCGCCAGGTGCTGCGGCACATCCTGCCGAACGCGCTCGGGCCGGTGATCGTGGCGGGCACCATCAATGTCGCCGACGCCATCATCGCGGAATCGACGCTCTCGTTCCTGGGCCTCGGCTTCCCGCCGGATATCCCGACCTGGGGCCGCCTCCTGTTCGAGGCCAAGGACTACCTGGATTTCGCGCCGCACTGGGCGCTATTCGCGGGCGCCGCGATCTTCCTGACCGTGCTCTCGATCAACTTCATCGGCGACGGCCTGCGCGACGTGCTCGACCCGCGCAAGGTCATGTGACGCCGCCAGTGGACGCGGTCACTCCAACCGACGGCGTGCTGCTCGATATCCGCGGGCTGAAAACGCACTTCAAGACCGACGACGGCATGGTGCAGGCGGTCGACGGCGTCGACCTCAAGATCATGCGCGGCGAGACCGTGGGCGTCGTGGGCGAGTCCGGCTGCGGCAAGACCGTCACCGCGCTCTCGGTCCTGAAGCTGATCGCCATGCCGCCCGGCCGGATCGTCGGCGGACAGATCCTGTGGCAGGGCCGCGACCTCGTGCCGCTCCAGAGCGCCGCCATGAGCGACATCCGCAGCAAGGAGATCGGCATCGTCTTCCAGGAGCCGATGACCTCGCTCAATCCGGTCTACACCGTCGGCTATCAGATCGCCGAGGTGATCCGCGTGCACGAGGGGCTTTCCCGGAATGCCACGATGGAGCGCGTGATCGAGATGCTGAAGCTCGTGCACATTGCCGACGCCGAGCGGCGGATCGGCGACTATCCGCACCAATTCTCCGGCGGCATGCGCCAGCGCGTGATGATCGCCATGGCGCTGGCCTGCAATCCCAAGCTCCTGATCGCGGACGAGCCCACGACCGCGCTCGACGTCACCATCCAGGCGCAGATCCTCGATCTGCTGCAGGAGATGAAATCCCGGCTCGGCATGGCGATGATGCTGATCACTCATGCCATGGGCGTGGTCGCGGAGACGGCGCAACGGGTGGTCGTGATGTACGCCGGGCTGGTGGTGGAGGAAGCGAGCGTCGAGGAGCTTTTCGAGAACCCGCGCCATCCCTATACCCAGGGCCTGCTCCGCTCGATCCCGCGCGTCGACCGCGCGGCCGGGCGCAAAGCCCGGCTCGAGGCGATCAAGGGCGTGGTGCCGAGCCTGCTGAATCCGCCCGCCGGCTGCCGCTTCGCGCCGCGCTGCCGTTTCGTGACCGACGTTTGCTGGCAGGCGGTGCCGGCGCTCCGCGAGGTTGCGCCCAACCACAAAGCCGCCTGCGTGCTCGCGTGATCGGGACGAGAGCGCCGTGACCGAGCCCCTGCTCCGCGTCACCGACCTCGTGAAGCATTACTCGACCAAGGGGGGGCTGTTTCGGCGCGCCGGCCACACCATTCGCGCTGTCGACCACGTGAGCTTCGAGGTCGCGGGCGGAGAGACGCTCGGCGTGGTCGGCGAATCCGGCTGCGGCAAATCCACCACGGGCCGCTGCCTGCTCCGCCTGATCGAGCCGACCTCGGGCCAGATCTGGTTCAAGGGCCAGGACGTGACGGCACTTCCCGCGACCGCGCTCCGCGCGCTTCGGCGGGACATGCAGATCATCTTCCAGGATCCCTATGCCTCGCTCGACCCGCGCATGACCGTCGGCGCCATCATCGGCGAGGCGCTCGACATCCACGGCCTCGCCAAGTCCGCGCGCGAGCACCGCGACCGAGTGGTGCAGCTTCTGGAAACCGTCGGGTTGGCGGCCGATCACATGCGCCGCTACCCCCATGAATTCTCGGGCGGCCAGCGCCAGAGGATCGGCATCGCCCGGGCACTCGCCGTGGAGCCGAAGCTGATCGTGTGCGACGAGCCCGTATCGGCGCTCGACGTCTCCGTCCAGGCGCAGGTGATCAACCTCCTGGAGGATTTGCAACAGAAGTTCAGTCTGACCTACGTCTTCATCGCCCACGACTTGTCGGTCGTGGAGCACATCAGCGATCGCGTCGCGGTGATGTACCTCGGCCGGATCGTGGAGATCGCCTCGGCGCAGGATCTCTACGCCAATCCGTTGCATCCCTATACCGAGGCGCTGCTCTCCGCGGTGCCGATCCCCGACCCCAAGGCCAAGCGCAACCGCATCCGGCTACAGGGTGAGGTACCGAACCCGATCCAGCCGCCGACCGGGTGCCACTTTCATCCGCGGTGCCCGATCCGGCAACTGCCGCTGTGCTCGACCGAAAAGCCGGAGTTGCGAGAGGGCGTCAATGGCCACTCGGTGGCCTGCCACCTAAGAGGCTGAGGCCGGCACGCGGCGCACAAAAAGGTAGTCGCGCTCGGCCGCCTGCGGCGATAGGTAGCCCAGGCGGATATCCCGCTCGACCTCGGTCTGCGGCCGGTCCGCCGGATCGCCGAAGCCGCCGCCGCCGGATGTCTCGAGCCGGATGACGTCGCCGTGTTGAAGGCGCAGATTGTTCACCTTCGATGGGAGCGCCCGTCGCTCGTGGCCGCGAATCAAGGTGAGGCTTCCCGGCATCGCGGCACCGCCGCCGGCGAGGCCGAACGGCCGGAACTTGAAACGCTCGAGGCTCGCGGTGAACAGCGCCTCGGCGCAGTCGACGCGCCATTCGCGGAACAGCCCGAGCCCGCCGCGATGCCGGCCCGCCCCGCCGGAATCCGGGAGGAGGCCGTACCGCACCACCGCGATGTGTCGCTCGCTTTCGATCATCTCGACGGGGATGTTGGCGTTGTTGTGCATGCCCAGGGAGTAGGCGTTGGCGCCGTCCTCTTGCGGATGACCGCCGCCGCCGCCGATCTCGATCTCCACGAGCACACTCCGCTCGCCCGACTGGTCGATGGACTGGAACGTGCAGACGTAACTCACGCCGTAATAAGCGGCGGGGATCCGGTCCGGCACGGCCTTGTGCAACGCGCCCAGCAGGACGTTCGCGAGCCGATGCGACGTCACCATGCGATGGGCCACCGGCGCGGGATGCCGCGCGTTGACCACCGTACCTTCAGGCGCCACCAGCTTGATCGGACGATAGCAGCCGGCATTGGGCGCCACCGCCTCGTCGGCGCAGGCGATGATGGAATAGCAGACCGCGGAGGCGGAGGACGCCAACGTGGCGTTGACCGGACCGGTCGCCTGCGGATCGCTGCCGGAGAGATCGACGGTCATCTCCTCGCCGCGGATGTCGATCGCCGCATGGATGCGGATCGGCCGGTCGTCGATTCCGTCATCGTCGATGAAATCTTCGAAAGTGTAGCGGCCGTCGGGCATGCGCGCGATCATCGCGCGCATGGTCCGCTCGGAGCTGTCGAGGATCTCCGCGCATCCGGCAAGGATGGTCGGTGAGCCGTAGCGCCGGATCAGCGCCTGCATCTTTGCCTCGCCCACGGCGAGCGAGGCAAGCTGTGCCTGCAGATCGCCCCAGAAGATCTCGGGCTTGCGCACATTCTGCCGGATGAGCGCCAGCACCGCCTCGTTGAGCACACTTTGCTCATAGAGCTTGAGCGGCGGAATGCGCAGGCCCTCCTGAAAGATCTCGGTGGCCGTCGCGGCATAGCTGCCGGCCGCGAGCCCGCCCATGTCGAGGTGATGGCAGAGCGTTCCCACCACCGCGACGCGCTCGCCATTCGAGAACACCGGGCGGAACGCCAGCAGGTCCGGCAGATGCTGACCGCCGCAGTAGGGATCGTTGGAGATCACGACATCGCCGTCGCGCCAGTGGTCGAGCGGCAGGAAGCGCCGGACGATCTCGAGGAAGCCGAAGCCCATGGAGTTGAGGTGTTGCGGGATGCGCGCGGACTGAGTGACGTTGAAGCCGTCGCGATCGAACACCGCGGTGGAGTAGTCCAGGAGCTCACGCACGATGGTCGAGCGGCTGGTGCGCCAGACCGTGACGTCCATCTCCGCCGCGACCGCCGTGAGCGCACTGCGCAGGATTTCCAGCTCGATCGGCCCGAGCCGCGGGCGGTCCGTCGTCATACCGTCACCCCTGCCCCATCCCGCGTCGCGACCAGAATGCCGCGATCTCCAGGACCGCAGCGCCAACCTTCCGCGACAAAGATCGTCGTGTAGTCCTCCTCGATGATCGCGGGGCCGCGGATTTCCCCGGCGAGAGCGCCGGCGCGGCAGACCACGGTATCCCGCCAGGCACCCGAGAGGAAGACAGAGCGCCTCGGCATCGGCTCCCGACCGCCCGGTCGGGCGCCGCGCACGGTCTCGTGTCGGGGCATCCGGCCGATGGCGCTCGCTCTCAGCGTCACCAGCTCCACGGCATCGTTTCGGTTCGCATACGAGAACCGCTGCCGGTGCAGTTCGTGAAAGCGCTCGACGAGCACACTGAGTTGGGCGGCGTCCGGATTGACGTCGCCCCAGGGCACCGACAGCTCGAACGCCTGACCGTGGTAGCGCATGTCTGCGGAGAGGCCGAAGGCCCAGCTCTCCCGCGGCAGCCCATCCTCCTCCAGAAGCCGTTCGCCGCGGCGCCGCAGATCGCGCGCGGCCTCGGCGAGTTCGGCAAGGCTCCCCGTGGTCGCGGGCAGGACGCGGCTCCGCGCGAGGTCGTGCACGATCTCGGAATGCAGCATGCCGTAGGCCGAGAAGGTGCTGGCATCCGGCGGGAAAACCACGCGACCGATACCAAGCTCCTGGGCCACCGGCAGGGCGTGCAAGCCGCCGGCCCCGCCGAAGGACAGCAGAGTGAAATCCCGAGGATCGAGGCCCTTCTCGAACAGGCTCAAGCGGATCGCGGCCGCGAGGTTGGTATTGGTGACCGCGAGGATGCCTTCGGCCGCACGCTCGATAGGGAGCGAGAGCGGACCGGCAACGCGCTCCGCTATGACGCGGCGCGCCGCCTCCACGTCGAGCGCCATGGCGCCACCCAAGAAGAACGCGGGGTCGAGCCGACCGAGCGCGATATTGGCGTCCGTCACTGTCGGCTCGAGCCCACCTTGCCCATAGCACGCAGGCCCGGGCTGCGCGCCCGCGCTCCTGGGGCCGACCGTGAGGCGGCCGCCGGCATCCACCGCGGCAATCGAGCCGCCGCCCGAGCCGATGGTGCGGATCTCCACCATGGGGAGGCGCACGGGTAAACCGTCCACCTCACCCTGGGTTACCAGCGAGAGCGCGCCCTCGCGCACGACCGACACGTCGAAGCTCGTGCCGCCCATATCGACGCCGACCAGGTTCGGCGTGGCCAGCTCCTGCGCCGACTTGAGGGCGGCGAGCGCGCCGCCGCTCGGTCCCGAGAGCAGGAGCCGCGCCGGCTCCCGGCTCGCGGCCTCCACGGTGCAGACGCCGCCATTGGACTGCATGAGCAAGAGCGGTGCCACCATGCCGGCTTCCCTCATGCGCTCCTGCAACCGAACGAGATAGGCGCGCATGACCGGGATCAGCAGCGCGTTCAGGACCGTGGTCGAGGTGCGCTCGTACTCGCGGATCTCCGGGCTGATCTCGCAGGAGAGCGTGATCGGCAAGTCCGGCAACAGGCGCGCCAGCCGGTCTCGCAGAGCGCGCTCATGGAGCGGATTGACGAAGGAATTGATCAGCGAGACGGCGACGGTCTCGACACCGAGCTCCGCGATGCCGCGGGCAACGCGCTCGACCTCGCGGGAGTCGAGCGCCCGCTCGATGCTTCCGTCGCCCCGGATGCGCTCGGCGACCCCGAGCCGGCGGTCCCTCGGCACGAGCGCGGGCTCTCGCTTCGGGCGAAGGCTGTAGATGTCGCGCCGGGCATGTCGGCCGATCTCCAGCACGTCCTCGAAGCCTTGGGTGGTGACGAGAGCGCCGGCCGGCAGGCGCCGCTGCAAGACCGCGTTGGTGGCGATGGTGGTGCCGTGCAGCAGTAGGCGAATATCGCCGAGTGCGAAGCCGAGCTCGCGCGCCGCCCTGGTAACACCCTCGATCAGCCCTATTGAGGGATCGGCGGGCGTGGTCGGCACCTTCAGGCTGTGCAGCGCGCCTGTCCCCTCCTGGAGGATCTCGAGATCGGTGAAGGTGCCGCCGATGTCGACCGCCACCCGAACGCTCGGACGCTCCCTGCCGCCTGCGGCCAACTCACCCTCGCCCCAAGACCCTCGACGAATCACCCTAACCTCGCGGTTCCCGCATGTTAAGCCTGTCGCGGCGGCTACCCCAACCCCTCGGCAGGCGGCTCGAATCCCATGTCGAATTGGCGTCGGACCGGCGGGGCGCCTCCCGTCCGGCGACCGCCAGGCACGCGAGAAACGGTTGCAGCCTCGGCTCAGAAGGTATAATGCTTAAGTTCTATGCTCTTCGGGCGGTGTTTTCTGTTCGTGCCCGACCGAGCGCCAGCTGTCGTTCCCTGCCACGCATGAGCCCTGGTCTGCACGCCCGCGCGCGCAGAGCCGCGCGCAGCACGGGAACCTCGAAATTCACCGCTCAAGCGAAAGGCAGTCGAGCCGCATGCAGGTATTCGTCCGAGATAATGATGTGAACGGCGCTCTGCGCATCCTAAAGAAGAAGATGCAGCGGGAGGGCACCTTTCGGGAGATGAAGCGGCGGCGATCGTACGAAAAGCCCTCGGAGCGGCGGGCGCGCGAGAAGAGCGAGGCGATCCGCCGGTATCGAAAGGCCATGCGCAAGCGCTTCGAGCGCGAAGGCTACTAGCCGAGCCGCGCGAGCCAATCGACCCGGCCGGAGGTCGTCTGAGCGCCGGCACTGTGGCAGGAGAACCTCGATGAGGAATTCGGAGCGAGATCTCGAAGCGCGGCGCAAGGCGCAGGCGCTCTGGGACGAGCACAAGAAGCGCGACGAGAAGGTGCTCAAGGAGAAGGACAAGGAGCGGCAGGCGGAGGCCGAGAAGGTGGCGCGGTTGCGCGAGCTGCGCTTGGCCAAGGAGGCCGCCGACCGCAAGGCGGCCGAGGAAGCCTATCTCTCCAAGCGGAAGGTCGGCCGCCAGCGCTGATCGTTGCGCGCCGGCGTGTCGCGCCGGCGCCCTGGCTTACCAGCCGTTGACGCGGTGCCAGACGTCGATCACGGCATTCCCACCGTCGACCACATAATAGCGATCGTAGGCTGCGGCGGTCATGCAGACGTGGTTGGGCGCGACCCGAACCAGCGTGCCGACGTTTAGTCGATCGAAGGGCAGCGGCGTGGGCGCGGTAACGACCCCATGCTCCTGATTGGCGCGCTCGACGATGGCATCGCCGAAGCTCTGCCGCCCCTGTGCATCCAACACCAGGCCGAAGCCGTAGTCGCGGGGTGCCGAGGCCGTGCTGCGGTCTTTCGAGAGCGCCATGCCACCGGCGTCGATCACCACCCGGTTCTCCGCCGGGCGCCGGTGGATCACGCTCGCCAGGACCGTCACTGCCATGGCTTCCGGCGCGCCCGAGCCGATCTGCACCTGAAAGAGATCCTGGAACATATAGACGCCCGGCCGCGTCTCGGTGACGCCCGCCAGGCCCCGGGCGTGCAACGCCGTGGGCGTCGAGCCCACCGAGATGATCGGCGTCGCGAGCCCTTCTCCGCGCAGCCGCTCCGCCGCCGTCACCGCGGCGCGGCGCTCGGCCTCGGCGACTTCCTCGACCTCGGCGATGCTGCGACAGGCATAGGAATGCCCCGCATGGGTCATGACCCCCGCGCAGAGCGGCCCCAGCGCGCGGCCAACCGCGATCAGCGCGTCGCTGCCCGCCGCGACGCCGCCACGGTGCTCGCCGCAGTCGACCTCGACCAGGACGCGATGGCTGGCGCCGGTCGCGCGCGCGTGCGCCGAGATGGCCGCCGCCGTGTCGGGATCGTCCGTCACCACAGTGAGAACGACGCCGGTCCGGCGGAACGCCGCCGCTCGATCGAGTTTGGCGGGCACGATTCCGACGGCGTAGAGGATGTCGCGAAAACCTTCGCTGGCGAAGTACTCGGCCTCGGCGAGGGTCGAGACCGTGATGCCGCCCGCCTGCCCTGCGGTCGCGAGCCGCGCCACCGCCGCGCTCTTCGCGGTCTTCATGTGCGGCCGCAACGCCACGCCGTGGCGCCCCACCGCGCCGGCCATGATCTCCAGGTTCCGCTCGAGCTTCGCTCTGTCGAGGAGCAGGCACGGCGTCGCGAGATCGGCCAGGCGTTGCGGACGCGCGATCGTCTCGGAAGACGCGGTCACCGGGCGCTCGATCACATCAGGAACACGCCCTTGCCGGCGGTCTGGGCATCGAACAACCGATAAGCCTCCGCCGCCTGGGCGAGTTTCCAGCGATGGGTGAACAGGCGGTCGACGGCGATGCCGCGCTCCTCCACGAACCGCGCGCAATCGGCTTGGCCGGTGGTCGAGAATGTCCAGGAGCCGATGATGGTGAGCTGCTTGCGCAGCATGTCCGGACTCACGTCGAGCGTCACCGTATCGCCCTCGCCGACGAAGCAGACCGTGCCCCAGGTGCGGGTGCCGCGCACGGCCGCAAGCCGGCCCGCGGGCGCGCCGGAGGTATCGAGCGCGAGGTCGGTGCCGCGGCCGTGGGTCAGCTCCTTGATCGCCGCGACCACGTCGCCAGCGCGCGGGTCGAGCATCGCGTCCGCGCCAAATTCCTTGGCGCGGGCGAGCCGCTCCGGGCTCATGTCGACCGCGATCACGCGCGCGCCCATCGCCGCCGCCAGCTGCGTCGCGGAGAGTCCGACCGGGCCTTGCCCGACCACTACCAGGGTATCGCGACCGGAGACATTCATACGCCGGAGCGCGCCGTAAGCCGTACCGGTGCCGCAGGAGATCGCGGCACCCGTCTCGAAGGAGAGCGCCTTCGGCAGCGGCACCAGCGTATAGGCGGGTACCTTCATATAGGGCGCATGGGCGCCGTGGCCGGTGACGCCGTAGACCACGATGCCGCCTGCGCAGAGCTGCGACCAGCCGACGCGGCAATGCTCGCAGACGCCGCAACCCTTGTAATGATGCACCATTACCCGGTCGCCGACGCGCGCGAGCGCCGGCTCGATGCCGGAACCGACCGCTGCCACCACGCCGCAGGGCTCGTGGCCCGCGATCACCGGTCCCTTGGCGGCGCCGAGGCCTAGCGCCTGAGAGCCGCCCTTGCTCGCCCGGTAGAACTTGAGGTCGCTGCCGCACATGCCGGAGGCCTTGATCTCCAGCACCACCTCGCCCGGTCCCGGCGTCGGGTCGGGAAACTCCATGAACTCGACGCTGCGATCTCCCGCGAAGACGACGGCGCGCATGCCACGCTCCTCCCGCCTCATTTGAGTCTTGAAAGCAAGTCTGGCACGGTTTGGCGCGACTTCAAATCCCGCGAGCAGCCGGTCCCATGCGCATCACCGCTATCCACGACATCGTGGTTCCCATCGCGTCCTCGATCCGGAACGCCTACATCGACTTCAGCGCGATGACCGCCAGCGTGGTCGCGGTGATGACCGACGTCGTGCGCGACGGCCGGCCGGTGGTCGGGTTCGGCTTCAACTCGAACGGCCGCTACGCACCGCAGGGGCTGCTGCGCGAGCGCTTCCTGCCGCGGCTGCTGGCGGCGAAGCCCGAGGAAATCCAGGACGGCGCCGGCTTGATCGACCCCGCGAAGGCCTGGGCCCAGATAATGCGCAACGAGAAGCCGGGCGGACACGGCGAGCGCTCGGTCGCGGTCGGCGTCCTCGACATGGCGCTCTGGGACGCGGTCGCCAAGGCCGAGGGCTTGCCGCTCTGGCGCCTGCTCGCGGACCGCTACAACGGCGGCCGCGCGGACGAGACCGCCTGGGTCTATGCGGCCGGCGGTTACTACTACCCCGGCAAGGACGTGACGCAGCTCCAGGAGGAGATGCGGGGCTATCTCGATCTCGGCTACAGCACGGTGAAGATGAAAGTCGGCGGCGCCGATCTCGCGACGGACCTTCGCCGCATCGAGGCCGTGCTGGCGGTGGTGGGCAGCGGCGATCGCCTCTGTGTCGACGTGAACGGCCGCTTCGACCTCGACAGCGCGCTGGCGTTCGGCGACGCGATCTCGCCTCTGGGGCTGCGCTGGTACGAGGAGCCGGTCGATCCCCTCGACTATCTCCTGCACGCCGCGCTCGCGACGCGCTACGCGGGCCCGATCGCGACCGGCGAGAACTTGTTCTCGCTGCAGGACGCGCGCAATCTCATCCGGCATGGCGGGCTCCGGCCCGACCGCGATGTCCTGCAATTCGACCCCGCGCTCTCCTATGGGCTCGTCGAGTATCTGCGCATTCTGGACATGCTGCGCGCCCATGGCTGGTCGCCTCGTCGCTGCGTGCCCCATGGCGGTCACCAGTTCGCGCTCAACATCGCCGTGGGCCTCGGGCTCGGCGGCAACGAGTCCTACCCGCAGGTCTTCCAACCCTTCGGCGGCTTCGCCGACGATTGCCCGGTGGCGGAAAGCCGCGTCCGCCTGCCCGATCGTCCCGGCATCGGCTTCGAGGCGAAGAACAACCTCTACGCCGTCATGAAACCGCTGCTCGAGCGCGCCGGCTGACCCCGAGCGCCGATCCGTGCGATCATCGGCGATCGCGTGCTGAATCCGATGGGAGGACAATCATGTGGCAGCCTGCCGAGAGCTATCCCGATCCCGCGGTAGAGATCCTCGACCCGAGCTTTGCGAAATACCGCGTGGTCCTGGCCGCGGTCGAGCGGCTCTATACAGGCTGCCGCTGGGCGGAAGGCCCGGTGTGGTTCGGCGACGGGCGCTACGTACTCTGGAGCGACATCCCGAACAACCGGATCCTGAAGTGGGAGGAGGAGACCGGCGCGGTCAGCGTGTTCCGCAAGGCCTCCAACAACGCCAACGGCAATACGCGCGACCGCCAGGGCCGCCTCGTCTCCTGCGAGCACGATGCCCGCCGGGTGACGCGCACCGAGCACGACGGCGGCATCACCGTGCTGATGGACCGCCACGACGGAAAGCCGCTCAACTCGCCGAACGACGTCGTGGTGAAGTCCGACGACTCCATCTGGTTCACCGATCCGCCCTTCGGCATCCTCGGCAACTACGAGGGCCACACGGCGCCAATCGAACTACCGACCAACGTCTATCGGATCGACGGCCGGACCGGGAAAGCGACGGTGGTCGCCGGCGAGATCAATCGGCCCAACGGCCTCTGCTTCTCGCCCGACGAGAAGCGCATGTATATCGTCGAATCCGGCCCGCCCCGGAAGATCTTCGCCTTCGACGTCGTGGCGGACGGCACCCGGCTCGCCAACCAGAAGCTCCATATCGATCCCGGCCCCGACGGCACGCCCGACGGCTTCCGATGCGACGTCGACGGCAACCTCTGGGCCGGCTGGGGCATGACGCCCGAGCTCAACGGCGTGCGCGTCTTCTCGCCGGCGGGCGCGCCCCTCGGCCATATCCGGCTGCCGGAGCGGGCTGCGAACCTTTGCTTCGGCGGCCTCAAGCGCAACCGCCTGTTCATGGCGGGGAGCCAGAGCCTGTACGCACTCTACGTGAACACGCAGGGCGCCAAAGGCGGGTAAGAAGCCGTAGCCCGAAAGGGTCAAATTGAGTTCGTTTCGCAGAATTTAGATTTCCGCGCCGCCCACCACGTCCCGCCTCGCTTTACGGTCCACCCAAGCAACTGTCTACCGCATTTTGCGTGCATCGTCAAGCACTTTGGACCATCATCGCAAAACGCATCGGGTACTCGGGCGCTCACGGCTGCTGCTGAGCCCGCTGACGCAGCCGGTCCAGCAACGGGTGAGCGCTGGGGATTTGCGCCGACCCGGAGCTGCTGGTCCCGAGGTCGGAGTCGTAGCGCAGCTCCGTGACGCCCGACGATTTTCGCGTCAACACGACATTCGCGGCCGTGCCCTTGAGATAGTGATCGAGAAATGCCTGCGCGTAAGCGACGATCCCCGCATGCGCGGCGCTTGGAACATCCGCCCAGGCAATATGTCCCGCGCCCTCGAACTCGACGAAGTATTTGGGCGCGGGCGACTGGTCGTAGCCGCCGCCGGGCTTGCGCACGCTGGGCGTGATCCCGAGGTCGCGCGTGCCGCCCTGGTACATCACGGGCGCGGCCAAGCCGCTGAGCGTCTTCTTGGCGAGGAAAGGCTGATCGTAGGGCGAGAGCGCCAACACCGCTTTGATGCCGTCGAGCCGCCACGACGGCCAGGCGCCGGCGAGGCCGAGCACCGTGTAGCCGCCCAAGGAGTGGCCGGCGAGGCCGAGGCGATCCCAATCTCCACGGGCGCTCCAGCGCTCGTCGGCCTTGAGCGCCGTCAGCAAGCGGCGGATATCGTCGGCTCGGTCTCGAAAGACGCCATCGCTCCAGGCATCCGCCCGGGTGAAGGGAGCCTCCGACTTGTCGCGCCACGTGGCACTGCCGCCGTCGCAGGTGGCGTCTCGATGATTGGGCGCGAACACGAGATATCCCGCCTTCGCCAGTGCCTCCATCAAAAAGCGCGACTGCGTGGCGCAGCCGTGGAAGCCATGGGAGAAAATGATCACCGGCGCTTTGCCCGCACCCGGCGGCGGCACCCACGCCGCGACGCGCAATCCTGCGATCGAAAGAGTCTCCTCGGCCGCCGCCGGGCCCGCCAAGCTTATCGTTAACAAGATGAGCGCGGCGCAAAGGATCGCCGAAACGCGATCGCCGAGAAAACCCGCCATGCTTCCGCTCCGATATTGCCCGTGCATGAGCATTATAAGCGGGGCGCGCGCACCTCCCCTGGCCGGACCGTCGCTAGCGAACCCCCTTGGCCTGCAGCGCCGCGACATAGCCGCGGTTCCAGGTCGGCGTGATCAAGACCTCGTTGATGCAGACGTGCTTCGGGAGCGAGGCGATGTAGCGGATGAGGTCGCCGCAGTCCTCGGGCTGCACCATGCGGGCGCGATCGTCGGCGCTCACGGGCACCGGCCGCTTGTCCAGGATCGGCGTCGCGACCTCGCCGGGGCAGACCACGCAGGAGCGGATGCCGTTGATGCATTCCTCCATGTTGATGCTGTGACTCATGGCGACGACGCCGTGCTTCGCCGCGGTATAGCCCGGCCCGCTCAGCGGGCTCACGAAGCGGCCGGCCATGGACGCCGTATGGATGAGAATCCCGTCCTTCTGCGCGCGCATCAGCGGCAGCGCCGCGGCGACGCAGTAGAAGGCGCTGGAGAGATTGCCGTGGATCAGCTCGTCGATCGACGACGGCTTCAACTCCCGCCAGGTGCGCTCGAGGACATTGAGGCCGGCGTTGTTGACGAGGATGTCGAGGCGACCGAATTTTTCCTTGATGAAGCCCGCGATCGTCTCGACGGCGCTCGCGCTCATAAGATCGCCCGGCCGCGCGTGCGCGGTGCCGCCAGCTTTCTTGATCTGCGCCGCGACGGTTTCCAGCGGCTCGCGGCGACGGCCCGTCAGCACGACGACGGCACCGTCCGCCGCCAACGCGGCGGCGGCGGCGGCTCCGATGCCGCTGCCGGCACCCGTCACCCACGCGATCTTTCCCTTGAGCGATGGCATCTGGTTCTCCCTGTAAATCACCGATCAGCGCGAGGAGCGGCCGCTCCCGGCGGCCTCAGGCTCCCGGCCCGTTGCCGCGCGGCGCCGCCTTGGGCGCCACCTCCTTCAGCTTGTCGAGGACGTCCGGCATCATGCGGCCGAACATGGAGCTCAGCATCGCCGTCGGAATAAGGCCGCCGCTGTTCTCCTGCCCTTGCGCGCCCGACATCAGGAACTGCGGCACGATCGGCTGATTGATCTTGGTGAGCGCGTCGGCGAAGCGGGCGAAGTTCTGCTCCGCCAGGCGATACTCCGGCCCGCCGTAGGCGTCGACGGAGAGCTTGGTCGATTGCGCGTTGGCGGTGCCGATCGCAAGCACGCGGTCGGCCTCGCCTTGGCCCTCGAGGCGCGATTTCTCGCCGACCGCTGCGGCCGTCACCTTCACGGTCTCGGCGTCCTTCTGCGCGCGCGCCAACGCGGCCGAGCCCTCGTTCTCCTGCACCTTGACCTGGATCAGCGACTGCGTGAGCGCGGCCTGTGCCGCCGCCGTCGCCTTCGCCTCGTTGAGGGTACGCTCCTGCACCGCGGCCTTCTCCTGCTCCTGGTAGGTCGTCACCTGCTCGCGCGCGACCTGGCGCGAGCGCAGCTGGATCAGGATGTTCTCGATGGTGGTATCGCCCGCCGGCGCGCGCGGCGTGCCGATCAAGACCTCTTGGAGCTCGAGCGAATAGGCCGCGAATTTGTCCTTCATCTGGTTCGCGGACTCTTCTTGGATCGCCGCGCGGTTTTGCAGCAGCTCGATCAGCGTCATCTTCTGGCCGATGTTCTTGAAATAGGCGCTCACCATCGGGTCGAGCGTCTGCTCGACCAGCTTCTTCACGTCGCCGAAGCGCTGGATGATCATCGGCGCCTTCTTGTAGTCGATGTGCATGACCACCGAGAGCGGCAGCGTCGGCTCGAAGGCGTCCTTCGTGATGAGCGAGATCTCCGACAGGTTCTCGTCGAGCTTCATCGCGCCGACCTCGCCGCGCACCCATTTCAGGATGAAGTTCACGGTCGGAATGACCTCGACCTTGCCGGCATAGGTGTTGAAGGCGTACTTGCCGGGCAAGAGCGGATCCTGCCAGACGCCGCGGCTGCCGTTCACCACTAGCTCGCCATGCCGATACTGCTCGCCGGAGACATCGGCCGTCTTGGGGCCGGTGTAGAAGATCACCACGCCGACGTTGCCGACGGGGATCACGGTCTTCGGCACCTCCTCGACGGTCGAGAACAGCCGATTGATGTACCAGGTACCCTCGACCACGACTTGCAGCTGCCGGCCGCGGAAACCGCCAGCCTTCAGGAATTTCTCCGGCTCCTGGAAATTGTTGTGAAAGGTCTCGGCGACTTTGTGATCGGTGCCGACCTCCGGCGCGATGATCTCGCCGGACGGCAGCGACGGCCCGTCATGGACGGTGACGATGCCGACCACGTCGTGCTCGGCGGCGATCACGACCGGCGCGAAGCCCTCGCGATCGGCGATGGTCTGCCGCATGGCATCGAGAATCCCGCGCTCTTGCTGGCTGAGCGCGTGGCCGTAGACGCGGTCATCGGTGATGATCGCGAATTGCGTGGTGTTGATGGCGTAGGTGCCCTCGCGCAGGATCTTGCGCTGCGGGCCCTTCTGGCCGCCGCTGGTCAGGAACTTCCGGGCATCCTGGAAGTCCGACTTCTCGTCGGTGTCGTTGGAGGCGAGCACCTGGGACGGCGCCAGCGGCGCCCCGTCGCGCGCGAACACGTAGGCGATCTTGCCCTGCCCGACCGTCACGAGATCGGATTTGTGAATCCGGTACATGAACGGCAAGAACACATGGATGCCGCCGCGCAGGATCTCCGGCCGAAACCCGGCCTCGTTATGGAGCGCGATGAAGCCCGATTTGATCGAGCCTTTCGCCGCCCACATCTTCTCGACGACGCCGACCTGGTTGTTCGGGATGTAGCGGAAGATGTTGGCGGCGCGCAGGAAGATCAGCACCGCCGCGACGATGATGGCCCATATGCCAACCTCTACCCAGAAGCTGGGCAGCATCAGACTGTTCATCGGATCCCCCTAAGCACCGCGGAACCGCCACGCAAGCGCCCGACCACAGCTGCCCGGGATGATAGAGCGGTTCGCCACCAGACGCCATCGACAAGGGCTCGCGGCCGCGCGCATCCGCTCGGGAAACGCCACGGCAGCGCGAGGTTGCTCGCGTGGAGACGACATGGCACAAACGATGTCCTATCCCGCCCGCCGATCATAGCGCCGCCTTGCGAGGAAAGCCTTGGGAAACCCCGTCGACCCCATCACCGTATCGGTCATCCAGCATCGTCTGCTCGCGATCGTCGAGGAGATGGGCGAGGAGATGCTGCGCACGTCCTATTCGCAGATCCTGAACTCGAGCCGCGATTTCTCGACCGGCATCTGCGACCTCGACGGGCGCCTGATCGCGCAGGCGGAGCACGTCCCGATCCATGTCGGTGCGCTGCCCTGGGCCGCGCGCTCCGTGCGCGATTTCTTCGTGGGCGAGATCCGGCCCGGCGACGTCTATCTGCTGAACGACCCCTACCACGGCGGCAATCACCTGCCGGACTTGACCGCCTTCGTGCCGGTGTTCGACGGCGATAAGCCGGTCTACTGGTCGATCAACCGCGCGCATCAGAGCGACATCGGCGGCGCCACCCATGGCGCCTACAACGCCGCCGCCACCGAGATCTGGCAGGAGGGCATCCGCATCACGCCGCTTCGGCTCTACGAGCGCGGCGAGCTCCGGCGCGACGTCATGGAGATGCTGGTCACCAACGTGCGCCATCCCCGGGACTTCCGCGGCGACCTCGCGGCCATGATCGGCTCGGCGCGGGTGGGCGAGCGGCGGCTGCTGGCGCTCGCGGCCGAGTTCGGCTGGGAGACGACTTATGCCGCGATCGAGGCCGTGCTCGACGGCGCCGAGCGGCAGACCCGCGCGGTGATCGCGGGCTGGAAGGACGGCGTCTACAAGGGCGAGGCGATCCTCGACGACGACGGCCACAAGTTCGAGGACATTCCCATCCGCGCCACCGTGACCAAGCGCGGCAGCGACCTCGTGATCGATCTCTCGGACAGCCACGAGCAGGTGATCGGCTTCGTCAACTCGTCCTATCCGAACATGCGCTCGGCGGTCGCGGTGGCGCTCTCCTACCTGATCGATCCGCACACGCCCAAGAACGACGGCACCTTCCGCCCGCTCGAGGTGATCGCCAAGCCCGGCACCATCGTGTGGGCGAACGAGGGCGCGCCGGTGACGCTCGCCACCAATCACTGCGGCCAGGAGATCATCGAGGCGATCATCCGCGCTCTCGCGCCCGCCTGCCCCGACCGCGCCATGGCCGGCTGGGGCCGGCGCTTCCGCATCGCGATCCAGGGCCGCGATCCCCGCCGGAACCGACCCTTCATCTGGCACATGTTCCAGGCCCGGCCCGGCGGCGGCGCATCGCCCGTGGGCGACGGCTGGCCCGGCGCCGGCGAGTGGCAGGCAGCCGGCGGCATCAAGTTCGGCAGCCTGGAGGTGACCGAGGTGCGCTTTCCCCTGTTCTTCCGACGCCACGAGTTCCGCCCGGACAGCGGCGGCGAGGGCGAGTACCGCGGCGGCCCCGGTTGCGTACTTGAATTCGCCGTGGAGATCGACGAGCCCGCGCTCGGCAACACCGCCGGCGACGGCGTGCGCCACGGCGCCTGCGGCATCCTCGGCGGCGCCGACGGCGAGCCCCACCGCTATGTCCTGCACTCCAAGGGCCGAACGCCGCGCATCATCAAAACGAAAGAGGTCGGCATCCCCATCCGTCCCGGCGACGTGTTCCTCGTCGAATCCGGCGGCGGCGGCGGGTGGGGTGATCCCAAGAAACGTACGCGCGAGGCGCGGGCGCGGGACGTTGAGCTGGGGTTTGTGAGCGCACCAGGCGCGACGAGTGCGGCCGAGACGAAACCGGAGCTCGTGACCGCAAAGAGAAAGCGCGCCTGATCCCATGTATCGCATCGGTATTGACGTCGGCGGCACCTTCACCGACCTGGTCGCGGTCGACCCGTCGGGTCGCGCCACGTTGGCGAAGGTCGCGTCGACACCACGCGATCCCTCAATCGGCGTTTTGGCGGGGCTCGCGAGTCTCGCCGAGATATTGGACTTGCCGTTGGATCGGCTCTTCGCGGAGACCGAGCGGATCGTGCATGGCACCACGGTCGCTACCAACGCGCTGCTGGAGCACAAGGGCGCCAAGGTGGGATTGCTCACCACCGAGGGCCATCGCGACGTGCTGGAGATGCGCGAGGGGCTGAAGGATGATCGCTACAACCTCCGCATGCCGCCGCCGGAGCCGCTGGTGCCGCGCCAGCGCCGGCTTGGCGTGCGCGAGCGCATGCGCGCGGACGGGCGCGTGGAGGTGCCGCTCGACGCGGCCTCGCTCAATCAAGCGATCGACACGCTGACGCGCGACGGCGTCGAGGCGGTTGCCATCTGCTATCTCCACGCCTATCGCGATCCCCGACACGAGCGCGCCACGGCCGAGGCGGTCGCGCGCGCCATGCCGGACGTCTACGTCTCGCCCTCCTGCGACGTGTTCCCGCAGATCAAGGAGTTCGAGCGGGTCTCGACCACGATCGTCAACGCCTATGTCGGCCCCGTGCTCTCGCGATACCTGTTCCGTCTCGCCGGTCGCCTGAAGGAAGCGGGCTACAACGGGCCCGTGCTGATCATGCAGTCGCACGGCGGCGTGGCGCCGATCGTGGAGGCGGCTCGGCTCGCGGCGGGCGCTGTGCTCTCCGGCCCCGCGGGCGGCGTCGCCGGCAGCCGGCACGCGGCGCGCCTGCTGAACGCCGCCAACCTCATTTCCTTCGACATGGGCGGCACCAGCACGGACATCAGCCTGATCGTCGCGGGCGAGCCGTCGCTGGCGGTCGACCGCAAGGTCGGCGGCCACCGCATCGCGCTCAACAGCCTCGACATCGTGAGCCTCGGCGCCGGCGGCGGCTCGATCGGCCGGGTCGATGCCGGCGGGATTCTGCATGTGGGCCCCGAGAGCGCCGGCGCCGATCCCGGCCCCGCCTGCTACGGCAAGGGCGGCACGGCTCCGACGGTGACCGACGCGAACCTGGTGCTGGGCTATCTGGATGCGCGCCATTTCCTCGGCGGACGCAGCACGCTCGATACGGCGGCCGCGGAAGCCGCGGTCGACGGCCTCGCGCGTGAGCTCAAGGTGTCTCGCATCGCCGCGGCGGAAGGCATCCACCGCATCGTCAACACCAACATGGCCGAGGGCATCCGGCTGGTGTCGGTCCGGCGCGGCGTCGATCCCCGAAAGTTCGCGTTGCTCTCCTTCGGCGGCGCCGCCGGCATGCACATCACGGATGTCGCGCGCCAGCTCGACCTCACGCGCGTGATCGTGCCGCGCATCGCGGCCGTGCTCTCGGCGTGGGGCATGCTGGCGACCGACCTGCGCTTCGAGGTCGCGCGCACGCACATCGGCGATGCCGGGGGCTTGGATGGCGCGGCGACGAAGCACTTGTTCGACGAGATGGCCGCGGAGGCGACGGAACGGCTCCGTGCCTCCTACGACGGTCCGATGAGGCTGCAGCGCTCGGTCGACATGCGCTACGGCGAGCAGATCTTCGAGATCAATGTGGCGCTCGACGACGTGGACTGGGGAAAGCCCGATCCGCTGCCGGAGATCGTCGAACGCTTCCACCGGCGCCACGAAGAGCTCTACACCTACGCCATGCGCGACCAGGAGGCCGTGCTGGTGAACGCCCGAGTGGTCGCGATCGGCGTGCTGCCGGACCTGCCGCAGGAGCCGCGCCTGCCCGCCGCCGAGCCGGCGGCGCCTCGACATGAGCGGCGCATTTACCTCGGAGCCTGGAAGGCCGTGCCGGTCTACGACTTCGAGCGCCTCGCGCCCGAGCAGGCGATCGCCGGCCCGGCCATCGTGGAGTCCGCCATGACAACCGTGCTGCTGCGGCCCCAAGACAAGGCCCGCACCACCGCCCACGGTTGGCTCGATATCGCGGTGCCGACGCGGTCGTAGGAGCGCGCTCTCCCGGACTGAATGGACTCACTGGTTTTCTCTTTTAACACAAAGAGTTAACTTCATCCAAGCAAGCGCCGCCAGGCCCGCGTCGAAGGACGCAGTGACGCCACCGCCACCCGCCTGGCGATAACTGTCCGCTAACCATTTTCGTTAAGGATGGCGGTCTCGCGGACCCCTTGGAGGTGCCGCGGCAGCTCGCGTCACCCGCCACGGTCGATAGCGAAGTGTCAGACGCATGAAGCCAGGACGCCGTGACGATCCCACGCCTGCGCTGTCCGTGAGTGCGGCCGGCACCGCCTCGGACGCCGTCAGTCCCGGGCTGCGAGCGCTGGTCACCGCCATCTTCGTCGCGTCGGGCGCGGCTTCTCTCGTGCTGCAGGTCGTCTGGTTCAAGCAGCTGCAGTTTGTGCTGGGCAGCACGACCATCTCCGTCAGCGTCACTGTCGCCAGCTTCTTTTTCGGACTCTCCGTCGGCAGCGCGCTCGGCGGCCGACTCGCAGATGTCGTCGTGCGCCCGCTCAGGACTTACGGACTTCTCGAGCTCGCTCTCGCGCTCGTCTCCTTTGCCGTCACCGCGTTTCTCTCGAATTGGTCCGTCTGGGTCGGCGCGCTGTCGCCGATGCTGAGCCTCGACTCCTGGGCTCGGCTCCCCCTCATGGTCGTGCTGTCGCTCGCGAGTTTGTCGCTGCCGACGATCCTGATGGGCGCGACGCTGCCTCTCCTGGTGAGGTTCGTGACCCGCACCCGGACGGAGCTCGCCAATCGGATCGGCGTGCTCTACGGCTTCAATACGCTGGGCGCCGCCATCGGGACCCTGGGCGCGGGCTTCGTCCTGATCGGATTTCTGGGCGTCACGGGATCGAGTTTGGTCGCATCGGTCGCTTACGCCTGCGTCGGCTCGCTCGGCCTTGTCGCGTCACGTCGCGAGCAGCACTTGTCGGTGCCAGAGCGGCACCAGGAGTCGGTCCTCGGCACGAGGTCCGAGGCGCGCGACACGAGTTTCCTGATCTGGCTCTTCGCGGCCTCCGGCTTCGTCTCGATCGCCTACGAGGTCGTCTGGTTCCGTTTCCTGACCAACGTCAGCAGCTCCAGCGTCTATGCCTTCGCAGGCATGCTCAGCACCTACCTGTTTGGGCTGGTGATCGGCGCCTTGGTGTGCGCCCGGTTTCTGGCATCGCGCAAGGATCAGCTGTTGCGGTACTTCGCCATGGCGCAATTGGGCATCGCGGTCACCGCGACGCTCACCCTGGCGGTGCTCGGCAAGGCCTCCACGTTCCATGCGGTCCTGGCGCGGATCGTGTCGGCAGTGATCCCGGATCAGGCGCAGGTGCTGCTGGGAGACGATGTCTCGTTCTTTGTCACCTGTCTCGTCGCCCTGCTCCTGCCCACCACGATCATCGGCATCAGCTTTCCGCTCGCCAGCGAGCTGACGGTGATGCAGATGCGCGCGCTCGGGCGCCGGATCGGCACGCTCTACTCGCTGAACACCATCGGCGGCGTCCTGGGATCGCTGATCGCCGGATTTTTCCTGATTCCCTACCTCGGCAGCCAGTGGGCACTGAGCGCGTTGATCCTGATGAACGTGCTGCTGTTCATCGGGGCCGCGGCGGCGCAGTCCCGCGCACCACAGAGCCGGTTGCTATGGCGGTACGGCGCGATGGCCGGGGGCTTCGTCGCCGTGTCGCTCCTGGTGCTCGGTCCGCGCTACCTCGAGCGGCAGCTGACCGCCTTCAACGGCGCCACGGTGCTGGAGCTGCGGGAGTCGCGCGAGGCCACTTTCGCCGTGCTGGAGTACGACGACGGCGCAGCCGGAAAGTATCAGCAGCTGCTGGTGAACTCGAAGAGCTACGCCAACAACCGGCCCGAGGGCCGGCGCTACATGGCCGCCATGGCGCACTATCCGCTCCTGCTCCACAAGGGCCCGGTCGAGACCGCGCTCGTCATCTGTATCGGAACGGGCACCACGGTCGGCGCCGCAAGCATTCATGAGGAGCTGCGCTCCATCGACGCGGTCGATCTGGCACCGGCGGTGTTCGAGTTCGCCCGCTATTTCGTCCCCATCAACCACCGCTTCCAGGAGAATCCCAGGGTGCACAAGGTGGCGGCGGATGGCCGCCATTACCTGCTCGGCACGCACAATAGCTTCGACGTGATCACCCTCGAGCCGCCGCCACCTCAGGACGCCGGGATCGTCAACCTCTACACCGAGGAATTCTACCAGCTGGCCAAACGGCGGCTGCGCCCCGGAGGCATGCTGGCGCAGTGGGTGCCGTTGGATTTCGCCCGCGGCGATCTGCCCAAGATGATTCTCAAGGCGATGCTCGCGCAATTTAAGCACGTGTCGTTGTGGGTGCCGTCGCGGATGGAGGGCGTCGCCATCGCCTCTGACGATCCCCTGCAGATCGACGACGACACGCTCGCCCAGCGAATGTCCGCGCCCGCGGTTGCGGCCGATCTCACGGCGATCGGGCTGCGCTCACCCGAGCACCTCCTCGCGACCTTCGTCGCCGCCGACGAGCGGCTCGCCGCCTTTCTCGCCGACGTCTCGAGCCTCACCGATGACCGGCCGCGGATCGAGTACTACAACCTCTACCCCGTGAAACCCATCCGGGTGGCGGATCTGAAGCGGCTCCGCGAGCCCGTGGAGCGCTATCTGACCCCGGCGTCATCGGGCAATCTCCAGCTGGACGCGGCCCGCGCCATCGTCGACGACATCTGGGACGAGCACGAGGCCACCGCGAACGGCGACGCCACCGCCGCCCGCTCGGCGCTCGACGCCGCCCTGAGGCTGGAGCCAAACAACTCCTATCTCCGCTTCCTCGCGCGCAACCAGCGCATCGCGGCCAATCAAGCCTCGCTGCAGCCGTAGCTCGCTCTAGGCGCCCGTCTTTCCCACGATCCGAGCCGGATTCGTGATCGAGACCGCGCGGAGCTCGTCGTCGCTCAGGCCGAAGGCCGCCATGTAGCTGCGGATCAAGCGCATGCACTCGACGGTGTGCGGGAAGAGCGGCTCGCCGGCGTCGCTCGAGAGCGTCACGCGCTCGACGCCCACCGCGCGGATCGCCTCGCACATGCGGGCGGGATCGACGCCGAGCAGCGGCGACAGCTCGTCATAGGTGAAATTGAGGGTGATGCCCGCGCCCGCCAGCTGCTTCATCTGGGCGATGTCCAGATCGACGAAGGGGCTGAAGGGGTGGTCGATGACGCCGCGCTCGAAGCGAAGCGTCTCCAGCAGCTCCGCGACAGCGAAGATCTCCGCGTGGGTGGCGTGTCCGAAGAAGAGCGCCACGTTTGCGTCGGCCACCATGCGGATCATCTCCGCGATGTCCGGCTTGATCCGGCCGCGGTCGTCGAGGAGGTAGTAGCCGTAGCGGAGCGCCTCCTCCCAGGGCAGCGGCGCGCTGTGATCGCCGGGCGCCGCCGTCGGGTCCCACCAGATCCGGCGGCCGCCTACCTTGAAGAGCGTGTTCGCGTGATTGAACACGGGCAGCCAGACCGCGACTACGCCATCGTCGAGCTGCTGGCGAAGCTTGGCCACTGAGGGCGAGCGATTGTCCATGGTGATGCCGCAGCCCGCCCAGCACTCGGTCGGCGCCACGCCGGTCGCCTCGCTCCATCGCGCGAGATCGGATTTGATCCGCTCCACCACGCGCGCTGGCCGGTAGTCGCCGCCGGAGATCGCGCCCACGGTCTTGAACAAGATCCCGCCCATGCCGCTCTCGGACGCGAGCTTCGCCAGCGCCAGCGGGTCCTGCTGGCCCTCGTGGGCGTGGCAGTGGATGTCGATCACGCCGGCAACGCCCGGCACCTGCGGCGGGTACACGACACCTGGCCGGTAGCGCCGCCGCGCCGGATAGGACGTGATGCACCGCTCGGCGGTGGGCGTCGCGGGATCAATGCGCTCGGTTTTCTCGATGCGATCCATCTGCGAAATTCGCGCCCGCTTTCCAATAGTTTTAAAACGACATCAACAAAGTCGCGCGTTATACCGGTCTCGTGCCCAATCGATTTCAGCACAGCGGAGTCAGGCGAGCAATGGCGGCCGATCCGAGGACGACCGAGACTCAACCGGCTTGGGTGAGGCCGTCGGTCGAGGCGTTGCCGAGGCATGGCACGGGCGCACCGAGCGCCGCGGACTTCGCGGGCCCGAACGCGCCAAAGGTGCACATGCTGCACCTCAATGAATCGCCCTACCCGCCCTCGCCGAAGGCGGTCGAGGCTGTGCGCGCGGGCGCGAGCAGCCTCAACCGCTACCCCGACAGCCAGGGCAAGGCACTGGCGCAAGCGCTCTCCGCGCGCACGGGCATTCCGGCCGCGCACATCCTGTTCGGCTGCGGCAGCGACGAGCTCATCCACGACTTCTGCACCTTCGCGCTGAGCCCGGGCGACCACTCGGTGGTGCCGGCGCCGAGCTTTCCCAGCTTCGCAACGGAGACGCGGGTACAGGGCGCCACGCCGATCCGCGTCAAGCTGGACGCCCGCGGCGCCAACGATTGTGCGGGACTCGTCGCGGCAGTGACCGACCGCACTCGGTTGGTGTTCTGCTGCACGCCCAATCCTCCCAGCGGCGGCCAGGTGACCGCGGCCGGCCTCGAGCACGTCGCGCAAGGCGTCCCCGAGCGCGCGCTGCTGATCGTCGACGAGGCCTATCACGAATATGGCCGGCAGGCCGGCGGACCGGATGCGCTTTCCATCCTGGCCAAGCGGCGCGGGCCCTGGGCGGTGATGCGCACCTTCTCGAAAGCCTATGGCCTCGCGGGCGCGCGCCTCGGCTATGCGCTCTGCGGCTCGGAGGAGGTCGCGGAGGCGCTGCGCAAGGTGAAGCTGCATTTCGGGGCAACGGCGCCCGCGCAAGCGGCGGCGCTCGCCGCGCTCGAGGACGACGCCTACCTCGAGAAGGTGGTCGCCGCCGTCGCGCGCGAGCGGCAACGCTTGAGCGACGGCTTGGCCGGGCTCGGGCTCGAGGTCTATCGGAGCGCCGCCAACTTCGTCTCCGCCAAAGTGCCGATCCCGGCCGCGAGCGTGATGGAGCAGCTCCGCCGGCGGCGCATCCTGATCCGCGATTGGCGCGATCCCGAGCACCTCAACGAGATCCGCATCACCGTCGGCCTCGCCGAGGACACCGACGCGGTGATCGCGGCGCTGCGCGACATCCTAGCCACGGCATAAGGCCGCCCGCGGTTGCGTTGACCGCGGCGCCGGTTCCCGGGATAGTGACGCAAAGAAGCCACCATTCCTGGGGAGGCCCGCCATGAGCGTTGCCTATTCGCAGCAAGGCTCCGTCGCCGTTCTCACGATCGACAATCCGCCGGTGAATGCGCTGAGCGTTGCCGTGCGACAGGGCATGATCGACGGCATCGAGCGCGCCATCGCCGATCCCGCCGTCGCCGCCGTCGTCGTGATCGGCAAGGGCAAGACCTTCATCGCCGGCGCCGACATCCGCGAGTTCGGCAAGCCGCCGCAGCCGCCGCGCCTCAGCGTCGCCATCGCGGCGCTGGAAGCGAGCCCGAAGCCCGTGGTCGCCGCCATCGACGGCGTGGCGCTCGGCGGCGGGCTCGAGGTGGCGCTCGGCTGCCACTTCCGCGTCGCGACGCCGCGCGCGCAAGTGGGCCTGCCCGAGGTCAAGATCGGCATCGTTCCCGGAGCCGGCGGCGTCGAGCGCCTGCCGCGCGTCGCCGGACTCGAGGCCGCGATCAAGATGATCGTCTCCGGCGATCCCGCGCGCGCGCCCCAGGCGGCAAAGCTCGGCATCGTCGACGCGGTCGTCGAAGGCGATCTCCTGACCGAGGCCGTCGCCTTTGCGCAGCGGGTGGTCGCGGAGAAAAAGCCGCTCCGGCGCCTGCGCGAGGTGCCGATCGAGACCGGCGGGAAGGATTGGCGGGCGCTGCTCGCCAGCGCACGCGCTACGGCGGCGAAGCAGACCCGCGGACAGATCTCGCCGCAGCGCGCGATCGACTGCATCGAGAACGCCCTCACCCTGCCCTTCGACAAGGCCTTCGCCGAGACCGCGCGCATCATCGGCGAGCTCATTCCGTCCGAGCAGGCGAAGGCGCTGCGCTATGCGTTCTTCAGCGAGCGCGAGGCGGCGAAGCTGCCCGACATCGATGCGAGCGTGCAAGCGAAGCCGCTCAACACCGCCGCGGTGATCGGCGCGGGCACCATGGGCGCGGGTATCGCCATGTGCTTCGCCGACGCCGGCACTCCCGTACAGCTCCTCGAGAGCTCGGCCGCGGCGCTCGACAGGGGCCTCGCGCGCATCGACGGCCTCTACGCCGAGATGGTTCAGAAGGGCCGTATCACGCCCGAGGACAAGGCGAAGCGCGTCGAACTTATCGCGAAGGCGACGAGCTACGACGCGATCGGGCAAGCCGATATCGTGATCGAGGCCGCCTTCGAGGAGATGGGCGTCAAGAAGGAGGTGTTCGCGAAGCTCGACCGCGCCATGAAGCCGGGCGCGGTGCTGGCGACCAACACCTCGACCCTCGACGTGAACGAGATCGCGAGCGCCACCAAGCGGCCGGAAAGCGTGATCGGACTGCACTTCTTCAGCCCCGCGAACGTGATGCGGCTGCTGGAGATCGTGCGGGGCGCCAAGACGGCGAAGGACGTGGTGGCGACCTCACAGGTCCTGGCGCGACGCATCGGCAAGGTCGGCGTGGTCTGCGGCGTCTGCCATGGGTTCGTTGCCAACCGGAGCCGCGGTCAGCTCACCCGCGAGGCCAACTTCCTGGTCGACGAAGGCGCGCTGCCACACCAGGTGGACAAGGTGCTCTACGACTTCGGCATGCCCATGGGCCCGTTCGCGGTCGCTGACCTGGCGGGGATCGACGTCAGCTGGCGGGTGCGCCGCTCGCAGGACGCGACGCGGCCGAAGGATCTACGCTACTCCCCGACCGCCGACCGGGTTCACGATGCCGGCCGGCTCGGACAGAAGACCGCGAAGGGCTGGTATCGCTACGAGCCCGGCAATCGCGCGCCGCTGCCCGATCCCGAGGTCGAGGCCATCATCCTGCAGTCCTCGCGCGACCAGGGCATCACCCGGCGTCCGATCAGCGACGATGAGATCCTGGCGCGCTGCCTCTACGCCAGCATCAACGAGTGCGCCAAAATCCTGGAGGAGGGCATCGCGCTGCGCGCCAGCGATATCGACGTGATGTGGCTCTATGGCTTCGGCTTCCCTCGCTGGCGCGGCGGGCCGATGTACTATGCGGATACCGTCGGCGTGGCCAAAGTCTACGACGCCGTGCGCGAGTTCCATCGCCAGCACGGCAAGCTCTGGGAGCCTTCGCCGTTGCTGGCGAAGCTCGCGGAAAGCGGCAAGACCTTCACCGGTCGATAAAGGAGACCGCGGCCATGGATCTGCGCTTCACGCCGGAGGAGATCGCGTTTCGCAACGACGTGCGTGGCTTCTTCCGCGCGGCGCTGCCGCCGGAGATCCGGCGCAAGATGGTGGAAGGCCGACACCTCGGGAAACAGGACATCGTGCGCTGGCAGCGGATCCTCAACGACAAGGGCTGGGCCGTGCCGCACTGGCCCGTCGAGTGGGGCGGCACCGGCTGGAGCTCGACCCAGCAGTACGTCTTCCAGGAGGAGATGCAGCAGGCGCCGGCACCGCAGCCGCTCCCCTTCGGCGTCAACATGGTCGGGCCGGTCATCATCGCCTTCGGCAGCGAGGCGCAGAAGCATCACTACCTGCCGCGGATCCGGGGCATCGAGGACTGGTGGTGCCAGGGCTTCTCGGAGCCCGGGTCCGGCTCGGATCTGGCCTCGCTCAAGACCAGCGCCAAGCGCGTCGGCGATCACTACATCGTCAACGGCCAGAAGACTTGGACGACGCTGGCACAGCATGCGGACATGATCTTCTGCCTCGTGCGCACGGATCCGGCGGTCAAGAAGCAGGAAGGCATCTCGTTCCTGCTGATCGACATGAAGAGCCCGGGCGTCACGGTACGCCCGATCGTCACCATGGATGGCAGCGCCGAGGTCAACGAGGTCTTCTTCGACGAGGTCAAGGTGCCGGTCGCGAACCTCGTGGGCGAGGAGAACAAGGGCTGGGACTACGCCAAATACCTGCTGGGACACGAGCGCACGGGGATCGCGCGCGTCGGCGTCTCCAAGGAGCGCATCCGCCGCCTCAAAGAGCTGGCGGCGCTGGAGCCCGCGGGCGGCGGCGCGCGCATGATCGACGACATGCGCTTCCGGGAGAAGATCACGGCGGTGGAGATCGAGCTCAAGGCGCTGGAGATGACGCAGCTCCGCGTGGTCTCGGCCGAGCGGCACGGGCGCTCGAAGAAGCCGGACCCAGCGTCCTCGATCCTCAAGATCAAGGGCTCGGAGATTCAACAGGCCATCTCCGAGCTCCTCATGGATGTGGTCGGGCCGTACGCGCTCCCCTACCAACCCGATCTCGACGGCAGCAACGAGCCGCCGATCGGGCCCGACTATGCGGGCCCGCTCGCCCCCACCTATTTCAACTGGCGCAAGATCTCGATCTATGGCGGCTCGAACGAGATCCAGCGGAACATCATCTCGAAGGCGATCCTCGGACTCTAAGCGCCATGGATTTCGATCTCACGGAGGAGCAACGACTGCTGCAGGAGTCCGTCGGCAAGCTGATCGCCGACGAATACGATTTCGAGAAGCGCAAGGCCTATGCGAAGGAGCCCGCGGGCTACAGCGCCGAGCGTTGGACGCATTATGCGGAGCTGGGCCTCCTCGGCCTGCCGTTTTCCGAGCGCTTGGGCGGCAGCGGCGGAACGCCGGTCGAGACCATGATCGTGATGGAGGCGTTCGGCCGCGGGCTCGTGCTCGAGCCCTATCTCGCTACGGTGATCCTGGCGGGCGGCCTGCTGCGCCTCGCCGGCAGCCCGGCACAGCAACAGCAGCTCATCCCCGAGATCGCCGCGGGCAAGCTGCGCCTGGCTTTCGCCTATGCCGAGCGGCAGTCGCGCTACGACCTCACCGATATCGCGATGACGGCCCGGGCCGCGGGCGGCAGCTATGTCCTCAGCGGCCAGAAGGGCGTCGTGCTCCACGGCGATAGCGCCGATCGCCTCATCGTGTCGGCGCGCACCGCCGGTGGCCAGCGAGACGCGGAAGGCGTGAGCCTGTTCCTGGTCGACCCTGGGGCGGAGGGCGTCTCGATCCAAGGGTATCCCACCGTCGACGGGTTGCGCGCCGCTGAGATCGGGTTTCGCGACGTCAAGCTCGGCCCCGATGCGCTCATAGGCACGAAGGACCAAGCGCTGCCGGCGATCTCGCGGGCGATCGACGGCGCGATTGCGGCGGTCGCCGCCGAGGCCGTGGGCGCCATGACCGCGATGCACGAGCTCACCGTCGAGTACCTGAAAACCCGCAAGCAATTCGGCGTGGCCATTGGCTCATTCCAGGCCCTCCAGCATCGCGCGGTCGACATGCTGGTGGCGCTCGAGCAGGCCCGCAGCATGGCCTATCTCGCAACCATGATGGCGGAGTCCGAGGACAACGCGGAGCGGCGCCGGATGATCTCCGCGGCCAAGGTTCAGGTCGGCCGGTCCGCGCGCTTCGTCGGGCAACAGGCGATCCAGCTGCACGGCGGCATCGGCATGACCGCGGAATACAAGGCCGGTCACTACTTCAAGCGCGTCAGCATGATCGACACGCTGTTCGGCGACGCCGACCATCACCTCGCGATCGTCGCGCGCGGCGGCGGGCTGATCGATCCGATTTGAATGGGTTGGCCGCGTGCGTTAGCGTACCGCTCGCGCGACGATTGTGATCCGCCCACGCACATTGACGCAAAGAGTGCACGCTCCGCACTCGAAAATGTAACGCCCGCCCCCAACACTCACTTGCGTGCCGAGAAGGCGGGGAGCCCGCCCTCGGAATGAGTCTCTGTCTGTATCCTCGCGCATCGGACAGCGGTGGTCGGAGCCAGATCCGCCATGGCTCCCACGACGGCGCGCGGAGACACACCTCAGGAGGACGTGATCTCGATGACCAAAATGCGCGCGGTTCAGATCGTAGACAAAGGAGGCCCGTTCGAATTGATCGAGCGGGAGGTGCCGACGCCACGTGCCGGCGAGGTGCGCGTGCGGGTACAGGCGTGCGGTGTCTGCCACAGCGATGTGCTCGCCAAGGATGGCCTGTTTCCCGGGATTCGCTATCCGATCGTTCCCGGGCACGAGATCGCGGGCGTCATCGACGCGGTCGGACCCCAGGTGCCGCGGCAATGGGCTGTCGGCCGGCGTGTCGGCGTCGGCTGGTTCGGCGGTCACTGCGGCTACTGCGAGCCCTGCCGCCGCGGCGACATGATCGATTGCCGCAATCTCAAGATTCCGGGCTTGACCTATGACGGCGGCTACGCCGAGGCGATGATCGCGCCCTTCGCCGCTCTGGCCGCCATCCCGGATGACCTCGACGCCGAGAACGCGGCGCCGCTGCTTTGCGCTGGCGTCACCACCTTCAACGCCTTGCGCCGGAGCGGCGCCGGGCCCGGCGATCTCGTCGCGATTCTCGGCATCGGTGGCCTCGGGCACCTCGGGGTGCAGTTCGCGACGCGCATGGGGTTTCGCGTGGCCGCGATCGGACGCGGCCGGGATAAGGCCGATATGGCGCGTGAGCTCGGCGCCCACGCCTACATCGACAGCGGCACCGAGAACGTCGCCCAAGCGCTGCAGGCGCTGGGCGGCGCTCGCGTGGCCCTCGCGACCATCCCGAATGGCCCCGCCATGAGCGCCGTCATCGACGGGCTCAGCGCGCGCGGAACGCTGATCGTCGTCGGCGTCTCCGCCGAGCCGATCCAAGTGGCGCCGTTGCAGCTGATCGGCGGCAGCCGCTCCATCACCGGACATGCGTCCGGAACCTCGCTGGATTCCGAGGACACCCTGCGCTTTTCGGCGCTCTCGGGAGCCCGGCCCATGATCGAGACCCTGCCGCTCGAGCGCGCCGCCGAGGCCTACGAGCGGATGATCACTGGCAAGGCTCGGTTCCGCATGGTGCTGGTCACTGGGCTCTGACATTCCAAGGAGAGTCACAGATGAGCAAGAGAACGATCGCAGCTATTGTGGTCATCGCCGGATTGTCCGCCGTCGCCGGCAGCATGGCTCTCGCCGCACAGGACAGGTACACGGTGAAAGTGCCGAATGGGCTCGCGTTCTCCGAGTTCAAGGGATACGACGGCTGGCGGGTCGTGGCCGTCAGTCAGACCGGAGACAAGATCGAGGTGATCGTGGGCAATCCCGCGATGATCGAGGCGTACCGGGCCGGCATTCCCGGCAACGGCAAGCATTTCCCCGACGGCGCCAAGATGGCGAAGATCCATTGGAACGCGAAAAAGAGCGCGGAGGCGCCCTCTCCGACCACGGTGCCGGACACCCTGCATGACATCGACTTCATGGCGAAGGACAGCAAAAGGTTCGCGGACAGCGGCGGATGGGGATGGGCCCAGTTCAACTATGACACGACGTCCGACACGTTCACGCCCGAGGGGACCGGCGCCAAATGCGGCTTCTCGTGCCATACGATCGCGGCGGCAAAGGACTACGTCTTTACCGCATACCCGAAGCGATAAGGGCTAGCCCGGATAGATAAAGCCGGCCACAGGATAGGCGCGGCCGAAGGCGCGAAACTCGCTGTTCCAGACGCAGACCGACGACCAATCGCGGTGGGGCGAGCAATCGACCGCCTCGACGCCGCGACGAATGCGGCCGTCGCCGCCTCCGGTCGCGGACCAGTTGGCATGATCGATAAGAACAGTGTCGTCGTCGATCACGCGGGATACCAGGGCAACGTGACCGGCCGGCATGCTGCGCGTGCGCTCGAACACCAGGACCGCGCCCGCGCGCGGCTCGTTGCCGCGCGGGTAGACGCCGGCGGCATGGTCCCACCAGGACCACGCGTTTCCGGACAATCCGAAGGTCGACGACGACTTAACGTATTGGACGCAGTCGATCGCCAACGCATGAGACGCCATTGCGAGGCTGACGCCCGCAAAAAGCGCGACAAACACTCTCCCCTGCCGCAAGCAACCCCCGCGTTTCTCAACGGCCCGAATGGTTAATTTCCCAAAACGGGATGGACTTGGCAATCCTCCTTGCGAGTGACAGAGCCGAGTCGAAGGTGATCAGTCTGTGAGCAGGGCGCGCGACTCCGCTCAGATATGAGTGAGGATCTTGCTGAGGAAGGCTTGCGCGCGCGGGTCCCTGGCCTGCGTGAAGAACGCCTCGGGGACGGCGTCCTCGACGATGCGGCCCTGATCCATGAACACCACGCGATGCGCGACGCGGCGGGCGAAGCCCATCTCGTGCGTCACCACGACCATGGTCATGCCTTCTTTCGCAAGGGCCACCATGACCTCGAGCACCTCGCGAATCATCTCGGGATCGAGTGCCGAGGTCGGCTCGTCGAACAACATGATCTTGGGCTGCATCGCCAAGGCTCGCGCGATCGCGACGCGCTGCTGCTGTCCGCCGGATAGCTGGCTCGGATACGCCGTCTCTTTCTCGGGAATGCCGACTTTTGCCAGCAGGTCGCGAGCGATTCCGGCGGCCAGATCCTTCGATAGACCGCGAACCTTCATCGGCGCCAGGATCAGATTCTCCAGCACCCGCAGATGGGGATAGAGGTTGAACTGCTGGAACACCATGCCGATCTCGGCGCGGATCCTGGCGATGTCCGGTGTCGCGTCGTCGACGCGGGTCCCATCGACCGTGATCTCGCCGCGGTCGACCCGCTCGAGCCGGTTGATACACCGCAGCAGCGTGCTCTTGCCGGAACCGCTGGGACCGCAGATCACCACGACCTCGCCGGGCTCGACGCGGACGCTGATGTCGTCGAGGACGTGCAGCGGACCGAAGAACTTGTGAACGCTCTTGAAGACGATCATGCCGTCCCGGCCAACGCCCCGGGGATCTTCGAACGAATCTCAGGCTCGTCCCGCCGTCCGCCGGCCGAGCTCGAGCGCCCCGAAGGACCGCACCGGCGCGGGCATCAGCCAGCGGAAACCCTGCTGGATCAGTCCCTCGGCGTTCTTGCTGTCGACGTGCGGATGGCCGCAGGGCACGTTGTATTGCTTGCAGATCGCGAGGATATCGTTGATCGCCGCCGCCACGGTCGGATGCTCGTATTGCCGGGGGTGCCCGAGGTCCTGCGAGAGATCG
Organism: Allostellaceae bacterium; assembly: GCA_035604335.1. GTDB lineage: Bacteria > Pseudomonadota > Alphaproteobacteria > ATCC43930 > CGMCC-115725 > DASZHJ01. The sequence continues at coordinate 46,662 of DATNIT010000285.1, forward strand.
CCCTCGCCGATCAGCACCACGCCGATCCCCGGCACCTGCTCCAGCATCTTCGGCAGGTTTTTGATCGCGCGCGCCTCCTCGCACATGATCACCACGAGGATCTCGCCCTTCGGGTTGAGCGGCCAGACGTCGGCACGGGCGTAATATTCCTGCTGCGTCAGTCCCCAGTAGCGCGCGGCATGGCGGGGCGCGTCGCCGCGCTGTCCCGCGGGCTCGAAATGGGCGGCAGAGGGCGGCCGCGGATAACGGCAGGCGGCGACCGCGTTGCGCGCATCCTCGACGGTGCTGACATGCGGCCAGACGACGCCGTAGACGCCGACGTCCAGTACCTGCTTCGCCGTCCACTGGTTGAGCTCGCCGCCATTGGGCGGAATGCGCACGAAGGGCGCCACCAGCGGTGCGATGCTGCCGGATTTCGCGATCTCCTGCCGATCCAGCATGTATTGCATGCAATCGCGGAGCGCCTTGATGTCGTAGGGATTGTGCTCCATCTCGAACACGACGGCATCGTAGGGCGCCGCCCCGATCGCCTGCGCCGCCTCGATCTCCGCTGTCGAAAACGTGGCGAAGGTGGGCTTGCCGCTCTCGAGCGCCTTGATGGCGGGATTCAAACGAGGACTATCGGCCACTGAGGACTCCCTCTTTCTAAGATGACAGCGTGCCGGGATCGAAGATCTCCTCGGCCCGGTAAATCCTTGGCGTCAGCTTCTGCTCCGCCGCAAACCGCAGGAGCATGTCGATCCCGGCGCGATTGCGCGCCATGCCGTAGGGCAGAGTATCGTCGCCGACCAGCGCCCGCAGCCGCGCCTGGGCGCTGCCTGCCGCCGGGGCCGGCGCTTGCGCGCGCGCGCGCTCCTTCGCGGCGGTAAACAGGGACAGCAGCTCGGCGCCGAGCCAGGGATGCTCGCGGAGCAAGCTCGTCTTGACGGAGACCACGTGGTTGACGGGATAGACGCCGGTCTTGCGATACCACGCGGCCTCCGCCGTCTCGGCGTCAGGGATCACGGTCCTGACCTCCTTGGGATCGGCCGCCGGCCGCAGTGCGATGGCGGCGTCGATCTCGCCCGCCAGCAACATGCCGCGGAGCGTCTTGCCGGCTGCCGCGCGCACCACCTGCGGGGGATCCTGGTACTCCGCGACGTGCGCATCCTCCTCGGTCACCGTGGTCATGGACCCGGGGTCGATGCCGTAGTCGGCTTTCAGGATGCCGCGGATCCAGACGCCGGTGGTCTGGGACCACGCGCGCACGCCGACTTTCCGGCCCACGAGGTCGGCCGGCCCGCGAATGGTCGACGCATGCGTGCAGACGATGGCGCGGTGATGGAAGCCGCGCGACAGCACGATCGGCAATGCGGTGATCGGCTTCTGGAAGGCGTGCGCGAGGGCGTGGGTCGTGATCGCCATCTCGCTCATGTCGAACTCGAGATTCCGGGCCATGCGCCGGAACGCCCGGGTGATCGGCTCGATCTCGACGAAATCGAACCTCACACGCTCCGAGCGGACCGACCCATCCTTGAGCGCTCGCACGTGATCATAAGGGCCGATCGCGGTGCGCAGCGTGACTGGGGTGGTCATCGACGCAGATCCTCCCTCGGCCATCGAACGCGGCCCGGCGCCTTGACACGATCATTTGTAGCACCACACAGTCGCGGTATTCATCCGCCAAAGTAGCCGGTAATTTTCCAATGCCAAGAATCACCGAGCCACACTCCTCTTGGCGCCAATCGGCAAGGAGAGCGCCCTGGTCAAGGTATCTCAGGCGGTCGAGCGGCTCAGCCAGTCCCAGCGCGCGAGGACGCTGTCCCGGCCATCGTCGGACGTGATTTCGCTGGCGAGCGGCGACCCCAGCTTCGACACGCCCGACCATATCCGCCAGGCCGGCATCACCGCGATCCGAACCGGACAAACGCACTATTCCGCACCCATGGGCGAGACGGATCTCAGGCGCGCGGTCGCGAGTTATCTCTCTACCCTGGGCGGCGGCGACTTCGAGGCCGACCATGTGCTGATCACCAACGGCGCCGCATCCGGTATCTACGCCAGCATGCTCGCCTATCTCGATCCCGGCGACGAGGTGTTGCTGCACGATCCCTGCTACTCCCTCTATTGGGACGTCGCGCGCTCCGCCGGCGCGGCTCCGGTCTTCGTTCCTTGGACAGACAAGCTGCGCCTCGACATGGACGCGCTCGAGCGGGCAGTGACGCCGCGCACGCGCATGCTGGTGCTGAACAACCCGGCGAACCCCACGGGCATCGTGTTCACCGAGGCGGAGATGCGCGCCGTGGCCGATTTCGTGCGGCGCCACGACCTCCTGCTGATCGCCGACGAGGCCTACGATCACCTGGTCTTCGACGGCCGGCCGATGATCTCCGCGGCGCGCTTCGAGGCGCTGGCGGACCGCACCATCGTGATCAACACCTGCTCGAAGACCTTCGCGATGACGGGTTGGCGCATCGGCTATGTCGCGGCGCGCGAGGGTCTCTTGAAAGCGGTGGCGGTGATCCACCGCACGTCCGTTGGATTTGTGAATACCATCGGCCAACGCGCGGCGGTCAGCGCATTCGCTACGCAGACAAACTGGCCCGGCCAGATGCTCGACGAGTACGCGCGCCGGCGCGCCTTGATGTGCGATTTGGTGAACGCGATGCCGGGCTTGCATTGCGAGAAGCCCGAGGGTGCGTTCTACGTGTTCGTGCGCGTGGAGGCACCGGTGAGCTCCGAAGCACTGACGGAGCATTGCCTCAAGCATGGCGTCGCCGTCCGGAGCGGCACCGAATTCGGTGCGCGTGGAGAGGGTTTCATCCGCCTCACCTTTGCCGGCGAGCCTGCCCAATTCCAACCCGGGCTCGAGCGCCTGGCGAAGGCGATGCGAGCGCTTTGAGCGCGCCGCTGACCAACAAATAGGCAGCCGGGTCGCTTTCAATTCTTCTGCTCAGGCGGAAGGCCCCCTCACCCAGCTCCGGCTAAGCTCGCTGCGCTCGCCAAGCCTGCGCAACCCTCTCCCCGTCGGGGAGAGGGAGGGGTGAGCGAGTAAGAATGGCATCTAGCTGCGCTCTGGTCCCAGCGACCAGCGCACCCCTTGGGCTGGCCCGGATCTTGCGTTGCTGGCTCCGGGGACCGGACGCAGTCACCAGAAAGTAACGAGGAGGCTTCGGATGAGAGCAGGGAAAGCCATCGGGGCGTTGGCTTTGGCTGGCGCATTGATGCTGCCGAGCGCGCTGGCGCAGGCGGAGGATACGATCAAGGTGGGTGTGCTGCATTCGCTGTCGGGCACCATGGCCATCAGCGAGACCACGCTCAAGGACACCGTCCTGATGATGGTGGACGACATCAACAAGAAGGGCGGATTGCTCGGCAAGAAAGTCGAGGCGGTCGTGGTCGATCCGGCCTCGAACTGGCCGCTCTTTGCGGAGAAGGCGCGCGAGCTGATCCAGAAGGACGGCGTCGCCGTGGTGTTCGGCTGCTGGACCTCGGTCTCGCGCAAATCCGTGTTGCCGGTGTTCGAGGAGCTGAACGGGCTGCTGTTCTATCCCGTGCAGTATGAGGGCGAGGAGAGCTCGAACAACGTGTTCTACACGGGCGCCGCGCCGAACCAGCAGGCGATCCCGGCGGTCGAGTACCTCATGGGCAAGGAGGGTGGCGAGGTGAAGCGTTGGGTGCTGGAAGGCACCGACTACGTCTATCCCCGCACCACCAACAAGATCCTCGAGGCGTTCCTGAAGTCGAAGGGCGTCGCCGCGGACGACATCATGATCAACTACACGCCGTTCGGCTTCTCCGACTGGCAGACCGAGGTGGCCGCGATCAAGAAGTTCGCCTCCGCCGGCAAGAAAACGGCGGTGGTGTCGACCATCAACGGCGATGCCAACGTGCCCTTCTACAAGGAGCTCGCCAACGCCGGCATCAAGGCCTCCGACATTCCCGTCGTGGCCTTCTCGGTCGGCGAGGAAGAGCTCGCGGGCATCGATACCAAGAACCTGGTCGGCCACCTCGCGGCCTGGAACTACTTCGAGTCCGTGAAAAATCCGACCAACGACGCCTTCATCAAGGAGTGGCACACGTTCATCAAGAACGACAAGCGCGTGACCAACGACCCCATGGAAGCCACCTACATTGGCTTCAAGATGTGGGCGCAAGCTGTGGCGCAGGCGGGCACCACCGAGGTGAACGCGGTGCGGCAGGCGATGTACGGGCAGACCGTCAAGGCGCCCAGCGGCTTCACGGCGGTGATGAACACCAACCATCACCTCTCGAAGCCCGTGATGATCGGCGAGATCCAGGCGAACGGTCAGTTCGACATCGTCTGGCAGACCAAGGGCCCGATCAAGGCCGACGCCTGGAGCCCGTTCCTGCCGGAGGACAAGGGCAAGGTCGCCGATTGGACCTTCCCCTGGGTCTGCGGCAACTGCACGGAGCCCAAGTACAAGGTGCTGACGGACTGAGTTGATGTCACGGCCGGGCCCGACCGCGGGGGCGGTCGGGCTCGTGCCGATCGTCCCATTCTGGGGGCAGGGGTTTATGGTGGGGCTTCGCCGTCTGCTTCTGGCAGCGCTCGCGATCCTGGCGATGGCCGCATCGGCCCGGGCCGACGATCTGCACGATCTGATCGACCGCCTCGGCGCGGAGAGCTTTGCGGATAAGGAGCAAGCCGTGACGGCGCTGGGCGAGCTCGGCGACGGCCGCGCCGTGCCGGCGCTCAAGGCCCTCAACGATGGCCTGCTCTATCGCACCGCCGACGGTCATGTCGTCGTAGCCGAGCAGGCTGGCAATACGAACAAGCTTTTCGATCCCGAGGACCACGCCGCGCTCGGCGAGGCCAAGGACGATGCAATCGACAAGGTGCGCGTGAACAATCGGTTGCGCGGCACCATCTCGGGCGCGCTCAGCCGTCTCACGCTGGTCAGCACCAACCGCGATGACCGGCTCGATGCCGCCCGAGACGCATTGAAGCACCTCTCCGAGGTTTCCACGCCCGCGCTGGAACATGCGCTGCAGAGCGAGAAGGACCCGGAAGTGCGACGGGCGCTCACGCTGGCACTCTCCGCGGCACACCTTACCACCGGTACCAACGAGCAGCGCATCGCCGCGATTTCTGCGCTCACGCAATCCTCCGACCCGGAGATCCGCTCGCTTCTAGGTCAGCTCGCGAACAACGGGGATCTCGATCCGGCGGTGCGCAAAGCCCTGGAGGCGGCGCAGCGCAGCCTCGAGCAGCGGCTGATGTGGATCGGGTTCGCCGAGAACCTGTTCCAGGGGCTGAGCCTCGGCAGCGTGCTGCTGCTGGCCGCGATCGGACTTGCCATCACCTTCGGCGTCATGGGCGTCATCAACATGGCCCATGGCGAGATGATCATGCTGGGGGCCTACACCACCTTCGTCGTGCAGGAGATCTTCCGCGCTTTCCTGCCGCCAGCCTGGATCGACTCCTATCTCATCGTGTCGGTGCCCGCGGCCTTCCTGGTCGCAGGACTGGTCGGCATCGTGCTCGAGCGCAGCATCATCCGTTTCCTCTACGGGCGCCCGCTCGAGACCATGCTCGCGACGTGGGGCGTGAGCCTGATCCTGCAGCAGCTCGTGCGTACCGTGTTCGGTGCGCCGAACAAGGAGGTCTCCAATCCCAGCTGGATGACCGGCGGCATCGACGTGCTCGGGGGCGCCACCATCACTTGGAACCGCATCGTCATCCTGGCTTTCTGCTCGGTGGTGATGGTCTGCCTCGCCCTCTTGCTGCGCCGCACCTCGTTCGGCCTGCACATGCGCGCGGTGACTCAGAACCGGGACATGGCGGCCGTCATGGGCATTCCGACCGCGCGCATCGATGCGCTGACCTTCGGCTTCGGCTCGGGGATCGCCGGTATCGGCGGGGTGGCACTGAGCCAGATCGGCAACGTGAGCCCGAACCTGGGCACCATCTACATCGTCGACAGTTTCCTCGTCGTGGTGTTCGGCGGCGTCGGCAGCCTCATGGGTACGCTGGTGGGTGCCCTGGGCCTCGGCGTCGCCAACAAGCTCCTGGAGCCAGTGGCCGGCGCGGTGCTGGGCAAGGTCGCGATCCTGCTGGCGATCATCCTCTTCATCCAGAAGCGGCCGCGCGGGCTCTTCGCCCTCAAGGGCCGAGCGGCGGAGAGCTGAGGCGATGTCCTCCGCACCCGGCTTTCTCGATCGGCGAGGTTGGGCCTGGTTCCTCGCGGTCGGCGCGCTGCTGATGGTCGTGGTGCCGCTGCTCAACGCCCTGCCGGCAGCCGGCACCGCTCTCTGGATGCCCGACTATCTCATTCCCCTTTTCGGGAAATATGCCTGCTACGCCATCCTGGCCTTGAGCCTCGACCTCATCTGGGGCTACGCGGGCATCCTGAGCCTCGGTCACGGCGCGTTCTTCGCGCTCGGCGGCTACGCCATGGGCATGTACCTCATGCGCCAGATAGGCACCCGCGGCGTCTATGCCAACGCCACGCTGCCGGACTTCATGGTGTTCCTGAACTGGAAAGGGCTGCCCTGGTACTGGCATGGCTTCGATCACTTCGCCTTCGCCGCGCTCATGGTGGTGCTCGTTCCCGGCATCCTCGCCTTCGTGTTCGGCTGGTTCGCGTTCCGCTCGCGCATCACGGGCGTCTATTTCTCCATCATCACGCAGGCGCTCACCTACGCGCTCCTGCTCGCCTTCTTCCGGAACGACATGGGCTTCGGCGGCAACAACGGATTGACCGACTTCAAGGACGTGCTCGGCTTCGAGATCCAGGCGCAATCGACCCGACGCGCCCTCTACGCCGTCTCGGTGGCCGCGATGGGGGGCAGCTTTCTGCTCTGCCGGCTCATCGTGGCGTCCAAGCTCGGACGCGTGCTGCTCGCGCTCCGCGACGCCGAAACCCGCGTCCGGTTCCTCGGTTACTCCACCGCCCATGCAAAGCTCTTCGTCTTCACCCTGTCCGCCGTGCTGGCTGGCGTCGCGGGCGCCCTCTATGTACCGCAGGTCGGCATCATCAACCCCAGCGAGTTCTCGCCGGCGAATTCGATCGAGATCGCGACCTGGGTCGCGGTCGGCGGGCGCGGCACGCTCGTGGGCGCGCTGGTTGGGGCGGTCGCCGTCAACCTGCTCAAGAGCTGGCTCACGGGCGCGGTGCCGGAAGCCTGGCTGTTCGTGCTCGGCGGCCTCTTCATCTTGGTGACATTGGTATTCCCGCGCGGTGTCGTGGGGCTTGCGCAGCAGCTCAGGGATTTGCGGCGCCCGATCGCGGCGGTCGGCGCCGGGAAGCTCGCGAAATGACCGCCGCAACTGGTACCGGGACGCCGCTCCTCTACCTCGACGGCGTCACCGTCAGCTTCGACGGCTTCAAGGCGCTGAATGGCCTCTCCTTCATGGTCGAGCGCGGCGAGCTGCGCAGCGTCATCGGGCCCAACGGCGCCGGCAAGACCACCATGATGGACGTGATCACCGGCAAGACGCGGCCGGACGAGGGCAAGGTGTTCTTCGACGGCACCGTGGACCTGACGCGGCTCGACGAGTCTGCGATCGCCAATCTCGGGATCGGGCGAAAATTCCAGAAACCCACGGTGTTCGAGAACCTCACCGTGTTTGAGAACCTGGAGCTCGCGCAGAAATGCCCGCGCGGCACCTGGCACACTCTGCTCGCGGGCTTGACGGGAACGCAGCGCGAAGACATCGACCGCACGCTCGAGACGATCGGGCTTTCCGGCCGCGAGAGCGCGCTCGCAGGCGCGCTCAGTCATGGCCAGAAGCAATGGCTGGAGATCGGCATGCTCTTGATTCAGGATCAGCAGATCCTGCTCCTGGACGAGCCCGTGGCGGGGATGACCGACCACGAGACCTCGCTCACGGCGGAGCTGATCCTGAGCCTCGCGGGCGACCGCACGCTGATCGTGGTGGAGCACGACATGGAATTCGTGCGCGACCTGGGTGCCCGCGTCACCGTGCTCCACGAGGGCGCGGTGCTCGCCGACGGCACCATCGAGCACGTGCAAAACCAGCCTGCCGTGATCGACGTCTATCTCGGACGCTGACCATGCTCGCCGCCGCCGACATCGATCTCTACTACGGCGCGAGCCATATCCTTCGCCGGGCCGGCATCACCGCGGAGCGCGGCAAGGTCACGTGCCTCCTCGGCCGCAACGGCGTCGGGAAGACCAGCCTGCTGCGCGCGATCTTCGGCCTGCAGCCGATCCGGGGCGGGCGGATCCTCTGGGACGGCCAGGATATCGCCGGCCTCAAGCCCCATGAGCGGGCGCGCCGCGGGCTCGCGTTGGTTCCGCAGGGCCGCGAGATCTTTCCGCGTCTCACCGTGCAGGAGAACCTCGAGACCGGCTTTGCACCGCTCCCTCGCGAGAAGCGGCGCATCTCCGACGAGATCTTCAGTCTGTTCCCGGTGCTGCGCGACATGCTGCGGCGGCGCGGCGGAGACCTCTCGGGCGGTCAGCAGCAGCAGCTTGCGATCGCGCGCGCGCTCGTCACGGGACCGCAGCTTCTGGTGTTGGACGAGCCCACCGAGGGCATCCAGCCCTCGATCATCAAGGAGATCGAGCGGGTGATCCGCGACCTCGCCGCGCGCGGCGACATGGCGATCCTGCTGGTCGAGCAATACTTCGAGTTCGCGCGCGCGCTCGCCGACACCTATGTGGTCATGGACCGCGGCGAGGTGGTACTGTCGGGCCTCACCCGCGACATGGTGGAGGCGGATGTCCGTCGTTACCTTACGGTCTGAGCGTCCACACCCTTCGGTCGTCGCGCGCGCCTTTCCGGCTTTCGAGCGCGGCGACGGCGCCTCCGAGCTGCGTTTCGCGCGGAGGGACGGCGTCACCTCCCTCGCCCACCTCTATCAGCGCGCACCCTGCCGGGTGATGTTTCCGAATTCTCCCGCGGACGATCTGCCGCTCGCCGCGCTGCTCACGACATCCGGCGGCCTCGCGGGCGGAGACCGCGTCCGGATCTCCGTTGGTGTCGAGGAGGGCGCGCAAGCCGTCGTCACCACTCAGGCCGCGGAGAAGATCTATCGCTCGCTCGGACCGGATACGCGCATCGAAATCGCGCTCACCGTCGGGTCCGACGCGTGGCTCGAATGGATTCCGCAGGAAACCATTCTGTTCGACCGCGCGCGGCTCTCGCGCGGCACCACCGCCGAGATCGAGCCAGGTGGGAGGCTGCTGGCGGCGGAGATGATCGTGTTCGGGCGCACCGCGCGCGGCGAGCGACTGTCAGCGGGCTTGTTTCATGACCGCTGGACCATTCGCATGGCCGGACGCCTCCGCTGGATCGACGCGGTCCGATTGGACGGCGACATCGCGCGCCACCTCGACTCCCCCGCCGGCTTCGACGGCGCCACGGCCATCGCGACGGCGATCTATGTCGGCGCGAACGCGCCGGGCTTGCTGCCGTTGGCGCGCGCGCTCGCGCTCGACAGCGACTCTCGGGCGGGAGCGACTTTGGTCGATGGCATCCTGCTCGCGCGGTTTCTCGGACGGGATGCGCGTGTGCTGCGCGCCGACCTCGCCCGCTACCTCGCCGATCTCCGACGGGCCGCCGCAGGGCTGCCCGCGCGGGTGCCACGTCTTTGGCAGTGCTGAGGTCCTGCGATGCATTTGACACCCCGAGAGAAGGACAAGCTCCTGGTCGCCATGGCGGCGCAGGTCGCGCGCCGGCGGCTCGAGCGCGGCGTAAAGCTCAACTATCCCGAGGCCGTGGCGCTGATCACCGACTTCGTCGTCGAGGGCGCGCGAGACGGGCGCCCTGTCGCAGAGCTCATGCGCGACGGGGCTACGGTCCTATCCCGAGCGCAGGTGATGGAGGGCGTGCCGGACATGGTCGCGGAGATCCAGGTCGAGGCAACGTTTCCCGACGGCACCAAGCTCGTTACCGTTCACAAGCCGATCCGATAAGGAGGCCCCACATGATTCCCGGTGAGGTGATCCCGCGCGCGGGCGACATCGAGCTGAACGCCGGCCGGGCGACGCTGACGCTCAAGGTCTCCAACACCGGCGATCGGCCCATCCAGGTGGGCTCGCACTATCATTTCTACGAGACCAATGACGCGCTCCGCTTCGATCGCGAGCAGGCACGCGGCTTCCGCCTGGATATCGCGGCCGGCACCGCCGTGCGCTTCGAGCCCGGTCAGACGCGCGTCGTGCATCTCGTGGCCTACGCGGGAGATCGCGTGGTGCATGGCTTTCAGGGCGCGATCGGCGGAAGACTCGAGAGCGCCAAGTCATGAGCACCAAGATCAGCCGCGCCGCTTATGCCGACATGTACGGGCCGACGGTCGGCGATCGCGTGCGGCTCGCCGACACCGAGCTCTTCATCGAGGTGGAGCAAGACCGCACGATCTACGGCGAGGAGGTGAAGTTCGGCGGCGGCAAGGTGATCCGCGACGGTATGGGCCAGAGCCAGCGCAGCCGAGCCGAGGGCGCGGTCGACACCGTCATCACCAACGCGTTGATCCTCGACCACTGGGGCATCGTCAAGGCCGACATCGGCATCCGGGACGGGCGCATCGTCGGCATCGGCAAGGCCGGCAATCCCGACGTGCAGCCCGGCGTCGACATCGTAATCGGGCCGGGCACCGAGGCGATTGCGGGCGAGCGCAAGATCGTCACCGCCGGCGGCCTCGACATGCATATCCACTTCATCTGCCCGCAGCAGGTCGAGGAGGCCCTCTACTCCGGCGTCACCACGATGATGGGCGGCGGCACCGGGCCCGCTGCCGGGACCGCCGCCACCACCTGCACGCCCGGCCCCTGGCACATCGCGCGCATGCTGCAGGCGGCTGAAGGCTTTCCCATGAACCTCGGCTTCTTCGCCAAGGGCAATACCGCCCAGCCCGGTGGTTTGGTCGAGCAGATCAAGGCCGGTGCCTGCGGCATGAAGCTCCACGAGGATTGGGGCACCACTCCGGCGGCGATCGACAATTGCCTCGCCGTCGCCGACGAGCACGACGTGCAGGTGTCGATCCACACCGACACACTCAACGAATCCGGCTTCGTCGAACGCACCATCGCCGCCTTCAAGGGCCGCACCATTCACGCGCTCCACACCGAGGGCGCCGGCGGCGGCCATGCGCCCGACATCATCCGGGTCTGCGGCGAGGCGAACGTGCTCCCGTCCTCGACCAATCCGACGCGGCCCTACACCGTCAACACCATCGATGAGCATCTCGACATGCTCATGGTCTGCCATCATCTGGACGCGAAGATCCCCGAGGATGTGGCGTTCGCGGAAAGCCGCATCCGCAAGGAGACCATCGCCGCGGAGGACGTGCTGCACGACATCGGCGCCTTCTCCATGATGTCGTCCGACAGCCAGGCGATGGGCCGGGTCGGAGAGGTGATCATCCGGACCTGGCAGACCGCCGACAAGATGAAACGCCAGAGAGGCCGGCTCCCGGAGGAGACCAGCGACAACGACAACCACCGCGCCAAACGCTACGTCGCCAAATACACCATCAATCCCGCCATCGCGCAGGGCATCGGCCGATACGTGGGCTCCGTAGAGATTGGCAAGTTCGCCGACCTCGTCGTGTGGTCGCCGGCCTTCTTCGGCGTGAAGCCCGATCTCGTGCTGAAGCTCGGCAGCATCGCGGCGGCGCCCATGGGCGATCCCAACGCCTCGATCCCGACACCGCAGCCCGTGCATTATCGGCCGATGTTCGCGGGCTTCGGCCGGAACCTGCAAGCGAGCGCCATCACCTTCGTGAGCCACGCCGGACTCGAGGCCGGGCTCGACCGGACGCTCGGGCTCCTACGGCCTCTCGTGGCGGTGGAAAACACGCGCGGCGGTATCTCGAAGGCGAGCATGGTTCACAACGGCCTCACCCCGAAGATGGAGGTCGATCCCGAGACCTACGAGGTGCGCGCCGACGGCGAGCTGCTGACCTGCGCCCCCGCGAAAGAGCTCGCAATGGCACAGCGGTATTTCCTGTTTTGACCATGCACCGCGCGACGCGCGCAGAGCGAGCGGGGCTTTGGCCGGAGAACCGGGCCGCGGGCGCCGTGACGCTTGGGTTCGATGATCGCCATCGCAGGCGCGTGCGCCTCGCGACCGACGCGGGCGAGGAGTTTCTCTTGGACCTGCCTCACGCCTTGTCGCTCGAGGACGGCGACGGCTTGCAGCTCGATGATGGCCGCTGGATCGCCGTCCGCGCGGCGGCGGAAAGCCTGATCGAGGTAACCGCGGAGCCAACGCTCCTCACTCGCCTCGCGTGGCACCTGGGCAACCGGCACCTGCCCGCGCGAATCGAGCCGCGCCGCATCCTGATCAGGAGAGATCACGTCATCGCGGACATGCTCTCGAAGCTCGGTGCGACGCTGCGGTTCATCGACGCGCCCTTCACGCCCGAGCGCGGTGCGTATGACGATCGCCACGGCGACATCCACGGCCACGAGCACGCGCATGCGGATGCGCATCATCATGACCACGACTGAGACCGCTCTCTACCGGCTGATGACCTGGCTCTCGCCGGCCTATCCGGTGGGAGCCTTCAGCTACAGCCATGGGCTCGAATATGCGGTCGAGGAGAAGCTCGTGCGCGACCGCGCTAGCCTGATCCAGTGGCTCGAAACCTCCATCGAGGTCGGCGCAGGCGGGATCGGCGGCGCCCTTCTTGCGGAGGCATGGCGGGCGGCAACCGACGACGATGCTGACCGGCTGGAGGAGGTTGCCGCTTTGGCGGCGGCGTGGCGGAGCACCGGGGAGACCGCGCTCGAAAGCCAGGCGCAGGGAGCGGCGTTTCTCTCGGTCACGCGGACGGCCTGGCCTCACGCCCTGCTCGACCGTCTCGTGCCGGAGCGGCGCGGCGGCCCGATCGCGCTCTCGGTCGCCGTGGGCGCGACTTGCGGCAGCCACGGCATCCCGCTCCTCCCCGCGCTCGTCGCCTACCTGCATGGCTTTGCGAGCAACCTGGTCTCCGCCGGCGTCCGCCTCATCCCGCTGGGCCAGTCGGACGGCCAGCTTGCCATGGCGGCCCTGGAGCCGATCATCGACCGCTCCGCCCGCGTTTGTGCCGAGATCTCGCTCGACGAGGTCGGCAGCGCCGCCCCCATGCTGGACTGGTGCTCCATGCGTCACGAACTTCAATATACGAGGCTCTTCCGCTCATGACCTCCTCTCCCAACGGCCCGCTGCGCGTGGGCATCGGCGGTCCCGTCGGCTCCGGCAAGACCGCGCTGGTCGACCGGCTCTGCAAATTCATGCGCGACCGCTACGACATCGCCGTGGTCACCAACGACATCTACACCAAGGAGGACGCGCAGTTCCTGACCCGGTCGGGCGCGCTAGTGCCCGAGCGTATCCTCGGCGTCGAGACCGGCGGTTGTCCGCATACCGCGATCCGCGAGGACGCCTCGATCAATCTCGCCGCGGTCGCGCAGATGCGCGCGACCTACCCAGCCCTCGACCTGATCCTGATCGAATCCGGCGGCGATAATCTCGCCGCAACCTTCAGCCCGGAGCTCGCGGACATTACGATCTACGTGATCGACGTCGCGGCCGGCGACAAGATTCCGCGCAAGGGCGGCCCCGGCATCTGCCGCTCCGATCTGCTGGTGATCAACAAGATCGATTTGGCGCCGCTGGTTGGGGCCAGCCTCGAGGTGATGGACCGCGACGCCCGGCGCATGCGCGGCGAGCGTCCATTTCTGTTTACGAACCTGAAGGAGAACCTCGGCGTCGCCGAGGTGGCGGCGTTCATTGTCGCCGCCGGCGGCCTCGATCGGCGCGACACGGCGGCTTAGTCGACGGCGTCTACCGCGAGGTGGGTGACGCAGTCGCCGCGCTCCACGCGGCCGAGATGGCGCTTGCAGATCACGAATCCGTCCGCCTTGAAATAGCACGGCGCGGCCAGCCGAGCGGGGTTGTCGATGAAATGCACCTCGCCGCAAAGCTGCCCGCGCTCCACGACATCGCCGAGCTCCACCGCGGGCTCGAAGAGGCCGGGCTCCGGCGCGTAGACGAAATAATCCCGGCTCGGGATCGATACGAGCCGGGTCGGCGCGGGTGCCGGTTCGCTAACCGGCGCTGTGATACCGAGATGCGCCAGCAGCCGGCGGGCGCCGCGGCTCACCAGCTCGATGCCGCCGCGGGTCACGCCGCCGCCGCCGAATTCGCCGCCCAAGGCGGGAATGCCGTGCTTCATCGCCGCGAGCGGCGAGAAGCGGGGATCCCGATGGCTCCGCCAGATGACCGACAAGGGCGCGCCGAAGGCCTTGAGCGCGGCAATCCCCTTCGCATTCACGGCGGTATCGTCGCCTTCGTGGACGCTCGCGAAGGGCACGTAATCGAGCGAGGTGCCGCCGGAGTGAAAATCGTGGAACAGCGCCGCCATGGGAAACAGCACGCTGTCTATGTAGTGCGCGATCTGCTGGGTCGGTCCGCCATCGGGATCGCCGGGGAAGGACCGGTTGAGGTTCCCTTGGTCGATCGGCGAGACGCGCGCGCTGTCAAGCGCGGCGGGCAGATTGGCCGCCGGCAGGATGATCACACGGCCCTGGATTTCAGAGGGCTCTAACGTTCGGATCAGCTTCGCCAGCGCGATCTGTCCTTCGTACTCGTCGCCGTGATTGCCCGCCATCAAGAACGCCGTGGGACCGCGCCCGTTGGCGACCACCGCGATCGGCAGCATCAGCGTGCCATAAGCCGAGCGCGTGACGGAGTGCGGCAGATGGAGCCACCCCACCTGCTTGCCGGGCTTGTCATAGTCGATGTCCGTCCAGATGTGCGATGCCTTGCTCATCCTGCCTCTCCCGTTGCATCGGCATTGTGGCGCCTCGATGCCTTCCTTGCCACCCGCGCGGAGGCCGGGCAAGAATGCGCGAGAAAAATTGGGGAGCGCCGATGCGTCTGTTTTCCGCCACCATCGCGACCGAGACCAACACCTTTTCGCCGCTGCCGACCAGCATCGAGGGCTACAAGGAGGGCGTGTTCGTGCGGCCCGGCGAGCATCCCGAGGAGACGCCGCTGATGTGCACGGCGCCGCTCTGGGTGGCGCGCAAGCGGGCGAAGGCGGAGGGCTTCACGCTGATCGAGGGTAGCTGCTTCGCGGCGAGCCCCGCCGGCACCACCAACCGCAGCGATTACGAGTTCATGCGCGACGAGATCCTGGGCCAGCTCAAGGCGGCCCTGCCGGTCGACGGGGTGCTCTTGGGTTTGCACGGCGCCATGGTGGCGCACGGCTATGACGATGTCGAAGGCGACATCATCGAGCGCGTGCGCGCGCTGGTCGGTCCCAAGACGGTGATCGGGGTCGAGCTCGATCCCCACTGCCACCTCACGCTGAAGCGCGTGCGGCTCGCCGACGTGATCATCCTCTATAAGGAATTTCCGCACACCGATGTGGTCGACCGCGCCGAAGATCTGCTGGAGATCGTGCTGAAGACGCTGCGCGGCCAAGCCAAGCCAGTGATGTCGATGTACGACTGCCGACAGATCGGCAGCTACCCGACGACGCTGCCGCTCATGCGCGCCTTCGTCGACAAGATCAAGGCCATGGAAGGCAAGGATGGCGTGCTCTCGATCTCGATCGGGCACTGCTTTCCCTATGCCGATGTGGCGGAGCTCGGCGGCCGCATCCTCGTGGTGATGGACAAGGACAAGGCCAAGGGCGACGCGCTCGCGATCGCGATCGGCCAGGAGTTCGTCTCCATGCGCGGCAGGACCATGCCGAGCTATTTCGGCGTCGACGAGGGCATCACCGCAGCGCTCGAGACCAATGAATCGCCGGTGGTGATGGCGGACCCCGCCGACAATGCCGGCGGCGGCGCGCCTTCGGACAACACCACCATCTTGCGACGATTGATGGAGCGGCAGGCGCAAGAGGCCGCCCTCGGGCCGATCTGGGACCCGATCGCGGTACGGCTCTGCTTCGACGCCGGGCTCAACGCCGAGTTCGCGCTCCGCCTCGGCGGCAAGATCGGGCCGACCTCCGGGGCTCCGATCGACGCTCGAGTGAAGGTGATCGGCCTCAAGCGCGACTGCTGGCAGAGCTTCGGACCGACCCAGGTGCCGCTCGGCGACTGCGCGGCGGTTAGGCTGGGCGGCATCGATGTCGTGCTGATCAGCAACCGCACCCAGGCGCTGGGCCTCGAGCTCTTCACGAATCTCGGCATCGATCCCCGCGCCAAGAAGGTCGTGGTGGTGAAGTCGACGAACCACTTCATGGCCGCCTACGGCCCGATCGCAAAACGCGTGATCTATATCGATTCCGACGGACCGCTCAGCCGCGATTATCGAAAAATCCCCTATACCAAGGTGACGCGGCCGATCTGGCCGCTCGACGAGAGTACCCGACCGGGTTTGATCTTCTGAGGACAGGACGGTTGCGGCTCTGTCGTGCAAGTGACTTAATGGCGATAGGCCCTGGGAACCGCCACAAAACAGCCGGGCCGCGCATCAGGGAGAGCACAATGGCCAAGATCACTCGTCGCATCGTCGTGCAGGGCGGCCTCGCGGCCGCAGCCGTCATCGCGGCACCCGCGATCGTGCGTGCCCAGAGCCAACCCAGCGCCGCCCGCACCATCCGCGCGGTTTTCCACGGCGACATCCCGACCTACGATCCTATCTGGACCACGGCCAACATGTCCGCCTACCACGGCGGGATGGTCTACGACACCTTGTTCGGGATCGATGGCGATCAGAAGCCGCAGCCACAGATGGTAAGCAAGTGGGGTCTCTCCGACGACAAGCTCACCTGGACATTCGAGCTCCGCGACGGGCTCAAATGGACCGACGGTACCGCGGTGACGTCGGCCGACGTCGTACCCTCACTCAAGCGCTGGGCCGCGCGCGACGGCGGGGGCCAGCACATGATGGCGCGGGTCAAGGGCATCGAGGCAAAGGACCCCAAGACCTTTACGATCGAGTTCAAGGAGCGCTATGGGCTCACGCTCGACGTGCTCGCGAAGACCGCGACCCCGATCTGCTTCATGATGCGCAAGAAGGAAGCCGAGACCGACCCGATGCAGAAGATCGATCAGGTCGTGGGCTCCGGGCCGTTCAAGCTCAACCCCGACGAGACCAAGCCCGGGACGCAGTACATTTACGACCGCAATCCCGATTACGTGCCGAGGAGCGAGCCGCCCTCCGGCATCGCCGGCGGCAAGGTGGTGAAGATCGATCGCGTCATCTTTATCAACATGCCGGACGCCCAGACCGCCGTGGCGGCGCTGCAGGCCGGCGAGATCGATTTCTACGAGGTCCCGCCGACGGACCTCATGGGTCAGCTCGAGAGCGACAAGAATATCAAGATCGAGGTGCTGAACCCGCTCGGCAACGTCGGCCAGATCCGGCTCAACTTCCTGCATCCGCCCTTCGACAACGAGAAGGCGCGGCAGGCCATGCTCTACATCGTCAATCAGTCCGACTTCATGAAGGCGAGCTTCGGCGAATCCCATTACTGGAAGACTTGCGGCGCCTATTTCGCCTGCGGCACGCCCATGGAGAACGACGCGAATAGCGACTGGTTCAAAGGCGGCCAAAATCTCGACAAGGCGAAGCAGCTGTTCAAGGAAGCGGGCTACGACGGGCGGCCGATCGTCCTCCTGCAAGCCACCAACATCGCGATCATGAGCAACTCCGCGCAGGTCCTGGCGCAGGAGATGCGTCAGGCCGGCCTCAACGTGCAGGTCGAGGCGATGGATTGGTCCAACGTCGTGCAGCGCCGCGCGAGCAAGGCGCCGCCCGACCAGGGTGGCTGGGACATCTTCATCACGTGGTCGGGCGCCGCCGCCGTCGGGAGCCCGATCCTGCTCTCCGCACACGCCGCCAACGGCGACAAGGCCTGGTTCGGCTGGCCGTCGGACGCGAAGCAGGAGGAGTTGCGCGACAAGTGGGCGCTCGCCGGCACCCTCGAGGAACGCCAGAAGATCGCCCGCGAGCTCCAGGCCAACGCCTGGACCTTCATACCGCAGCTCTACTACGGCCAATGGGTGCAGCCCGCCGCCATGCGCACCAACATCAAGGGCGTGCTGCCGGTGGCCGAGATCATTCCGTGGTGGAACGTCGAGAAGACGTGAGCGGGGCAGCGCTCCTGCGGTGGAAGCGCACCCCCCACCCTAACCCTCCCCCTCAAGCGGGGAAGGGTTTGCAGAGTGCCGGACATCATCGCCCCTCCCCCCTTGAGGGGGAGGGTTGGGAGGGGGGTGGCTCCCGGCCTTGCTGACGCTGGCACTGATACCGAGCCAAACTCGCACACCCCCGTCGATAACCAAGCAGACATGACCGCCTACATCGCCCGACGCTTGTTCTCGATGCTACCGGTCGTGGCGATCGTGGCGATGTTCGTGTTCCTGCTGCTGCATCTGGCGCCGGGCGACCCCGCCGCCATCATCGCGGGCGACAACGCGACGCCGCAGAACATCGCGCAGATTCGCAAAGCGCTGGGTCTCGACGAGCCCCTGTGGCAGCAGTTCCTGGTCTGGGCCGGCAGCCTCGTCCGCGGCGATCTCGGGAAATCCATGTTCTGGAACGAGTCGGTGGCGACGCTCATCGGGCAACGCGCGGAGCCGACGATCTCCCTCGCCGCGACGACCCTCTCGGTGGCGGTCGCATTGGCAATCACGATGGGCGTCACCGCCGCCGCCAAGGCGGGGACGGCGATCGATCGCTTCGTGATGGGCTTCGCGGTGCTCGGATTCTCGGTGCCGGTATTTGTCGTGGGCTATATCCTCATTTTCGTTTTCGCGATCGTGCTCAAATGGCTGCCCGTTCAAGGTTACACGCCGATCGCCGAAGGCCTGGCACCGTGGCTGCGCAACCTCGTGCTGCCCTCGGTCGCGCTCGGTCTCGCCTACGTGGCCCTCATCGCCCGGATCACGCGCGCGACCATGCTCGACGTGCTGGCGGAGGATTACATCCGAACCGGCCGCGCCAAGGGCGTGGCGTCCCGGCCGCTGCTGTTGAAGCACGCGCTCAAGAACGCGGCTGTGCCGATCGTCACGGTGATCGGCATCGGCATCGCTCTCCTGATCGGCGGCGTGGTCATCACCGAGACCGTGTTCAACATCCCCGGCGTCGGCCGGCTGGTCGTCGATGCCATCGCCCGTCGCGACTATCCGATTATCCAAGGCGTCATCATCGTATTCTCGGGCATTTACGTGCTGGTCAATCTGCTGGTCGACCTCTCCTACACGCTGCTCGATCCGCGGATCCGGTATTGAGATGGCCGCGGTCGCCGAGGCCCCACGCGCGGAACCCAGCAGCCTCGGGCAGTTCCGAACCTTCGCGCGCCGCAACCCCACGATCGTGGCGGGCGCCAGTCTGCTCCTATTCATTGCGGTGATCGCCGTTATCGCCGGCCTGATCGCGGGCGACGCGCAGTTCATGAACCCCTCCGACCGGCTGCACGGGCCCTCCGCCGCCCACTGGTTCGGCACGGACAATCTCGGCCGCGACGTCTACGCCCGCACCGTCTTCGGATCGCGCATATCGCTGGTGGTGGGTGTCGCCGTCGCGACCGTATCGATCATCTTCGGGTTGACGATCGGTCTCGTCGCCGGCTACTACCGCCGCCTCGATGCACCGGTGATGCGCCTGATGGACGGCCTGATGGCGATCCCCGCGATCCTGCTGGCGATCGCGCTGGTCTCGCTCAACAAGGCCAGCGTCGGCATCGTCGTCGTGGCGATCTCGATACCCGAGATACCCCGCGTGGTCCGCCTGGTGCGCTCCGTCGTCCTGACCACCCGCGAGCAGCCCTTCATCGAAGCCGCGATCGGCGGTGGCAGCCGCCACCGCAAGATCATCCTGCGCCACATCCTGCCCAGCACGATCGCGCCGCTCATCGTGCAAGCCACGTACGTGATGGCATCCGCCATTCTCACCGAGGCCGCGCTTTCCTTCCTGGGCGCGGGCGTGCCGCCGGAGATCCCAACCTGGGGGAATATGATCGCCTCCAGCCGGCTCTACCTCGCCAGTGCGCCCTGGACGATCTTTTTCCCCGGAACTTGCTTGGCTCTGGTCGTCCTGGCGGTCAATCTGATGGGCGACGGCTTGCGGGACCGGCTCGATCCGCGCCTCGCGCGCCGGATGTGACCATGCCGGACGCGCTGCTCCGCGTCGAGGATCTCCATACGCATTTCTTCACGCTCGACGGCATCACGCGCGCCGTCGACGGCGTCGACCTGGTGGTGCACGCCGGCGAGACCCTCGGCGTCGTCGGCGAATCCGGCTGCGGCAAGAGCGTGACGGCACTTTCCATCATGCGCCTGCTGCCGGAGAAGCTCGGCCGCGTCGTCTCCGGCGCCATCCGGTTCGATGGCCGGGACCTCCTGGCGCTCTCCGAAGCGGAGATGCGCGACATCCGCGGCAATCGCATCGCCATGATCTTCCAGGAGCCGATGACCTCGCTCAATCCCGTGCTTACGATCGGCGACCAAGTCGCCGAGGCCGTGACGATCCACCAGAGGAAGAGCCGGTCGGACGCGATGGCGCATGCGATCGAGATGCTGCGCCTGGTGCGCATTCCCGACGCCGAGCGCCGCGTGCGGGACTATCCCCACCAGTTCTCGGGCGGGATGCGTCAACGCGTGATGATCGCCATGGCGCTCTGCTGCAATCCGAAGCTGCTGATCGCGGACGAGCCCACCACCGCGCTCGATGTCACCATCCAGGCCCAGATCCTGAAGCTGATGCTGGAACTGAAAGGCCGGTTCGGCGCGGCGGTGATGCTGATCACCCATGACCTCGGCGTGGTCGCCGAGACCTGCCAGCGCGTGATCGTGATGTATGCCGGGCGGAAGGTCGAGGAAGCGCCGGTCCTCGAGTTGTTCGACCACCCCATGCACCCCTATACGCGCGGCCTCATGGCCTCGATCCCGCGCCGACGCACGCCGCAATCCGCTCGACGGCTGCAGGAAATCCCGGGCATCGTGCCGTCTCTGCGCGAGCCGATCGCCGGCTGCCCGTTCGCCCCGCGCTGCGGCTTCGCGACCGACCATTGCCGCGACGAAGCGCCGCCGCTGACCGAACGCGCCTCCGGCCATTGGGCGGCGTGCTGGCACGTCGACCGGGTGCTCGCGGCATGACCAGCGGTCCCGTTCTCGCGGTAGAGGGGCTTCGCAAGCACTTTCCGGTGCAGATCGGACTCTTGCGCCGGACGGTCGCGCAGGTGAAGGCGGTCGATGGCGTATCCTTCTCCATCGAGGCCGGCGAGACCCTCTGCCTCGTGGGCGAATCCGGCTGTGGCAAATCGACGGTCGGCAAGCTCATCCTGCGCTTCCTCGAGCCGACCGAGGGACGCGTGGTGCTCAACGGCGTCGACATCACCGCGCTCGATCAGGACGCGATGCGCGCCTACCGCCGCCACGTGCAAATGGTGTTTCAGGACCCCTATGCGTCGCTCAATCCGCGGCTCACGGCCGGCGCCATCGTGGGCGAGCCGCTGGAGAACTTCGATCCCATGCCCGCATCAGAGCGCGAGGCGCGCGTCGCGTCGGTACTGGAGCGCGTGGGCCTGCGTGCGGAGGCGATGCGCCGCTATCCCTTCGAGTTCTCGGGCGGGCAACGCCAGCGCCTCGGCATCGCACGGGCGTTGGTGGTCAGCCCGGACCTCATCATCGCGGACGAGCCGGTCTCGGCGCTCGATGTCTCGGTCCAGGCGCAGGTGCTGAACCTGCTCATGAACCTGCAGGACGAGCTCAAGCTCACCTATCTCTTCATCTCTCACGACCTCGGCGTGGTCGAGCACATCGGACATCGCATCGCCGTCATGTATCTGGGCCGCATCGTCGAGATCGCCCGCAAAGAGGCGATGTTCGCGAACCCGCTGCATCCCTACTCCCAGGCGCTGATCGAGGCAGCGCCGGTGCCGGACCCGCGGGTTCGGCGGACGCGGCTGGTGATCGAGGGCGACGTGCCAAGCCCGATGAACCCGCCCTCGGGCTGCCGGTTCCACACGCGCTGCCCTTTCGCCATCGCGCGCTGCCGCGAGGAGGAGCCGGTGTTGCGTGAAGTGCTTCCCGGACGGACGGTGGCTTGCCACCTGCGCGAGGATGGGCGGATCGAGCCGCTTCAAGCTTAGGGAGCGACGGGAAATGACAGGAGCAGAGTGCTTAGAAGGTGAAATATCGAACGCCGGGTTGGTCCATGAAGTCTCCGACGACCGCGGGCGACGTAACGGTCACGCCCTGGATCAACTCTGCTTCGGTGCGTCCTCCGGAATTGGCCATATAGATCGGGCAGAGCTCGACTTTCGCGCCGCCTTGGATCGCGCTCTGCAGCATTTGTTGCGGCGTCTGACCCGACGGCTTCAGGGTAGGTCCACCGTAACCGGATAACGCCAAGTCCCCGCCTGGGCCGCAAAGCAACACCCTGACGGCCGTATGATGCGTGAGAGCCTGCATGGTCAGGATCATCGCCATGGCCTGCACTTCTGGCTCCTGGCGGGTGACGACAACGAACAACGTGCCCTCGGCGAAGGCAATCGATGGCAAGCCCACCGCCGCCAAAAGTCCGAGAACCCCAAACCATCTCTTTCCCATGACGCGCCCCTCCTTTGACATCGACTAAGTGATCTTGACCGCCCTGCCTTCCTCGGCCGAACGGAGCAGCGCCTCGATCAGGATCTGCACCTTGAGCGCTTCGCGGCCGTTGGTCACGGGATCGCGGTCGCCCTCGATGGCATCGAGGAAATCCGCGATGAGCGCCTTGTGCGCCTCGTGCGAGAAGGCCATGGGATCGGCGCCGCCGCTGTTGGAGGCTTGACCGCCCTCGCGCAGATGCCGGCCGCTCTTGAAGAACACGTCGAGCGTCTCGGCGTTGAGCTGCGCGGTCGCCTTCTCGCAGGCGAGCTCGATCCGCTCGGGAAATCCGGGGTAGGCGACGGTCGTCGCGTCGATGGTGCCGACCGCGCCATCGGCGAACCGAACACCCGCCCCGACGATGTCCTCGGTGTCGATGGTGCGCAGCGGCGAGGTCGCGGCAAAGGCGGAGACCTCGGCGATCGGGCCCGCGAGGCTCTGGAAGAGGTCGAGCGTGTGGATCGCTTGCGTCAGCAGCACGCCGCCGCCGTCGCGCCCCTTCATGCCGCGTCCCGGCTGCGCGAAATACTCCGGCGGCCGCCACCACCGGATCGAGGCCGAGCCCGAGATAAGCCGGCCGAGCTCGCCCGAGGCGACGAGATCCACAAGCCGCCGGGAGACCGCGCGGAACCGGTGCTGCAGCACGATCGCGAGCCGGCACCCCGACCGCTCCATGGCTTCGACCGCGCGGCGCGCACGGGCGACCGTGCCATCGATCGGCTTCTCCAGCAGCACGTGCTTTCCGGCAGCGGCGCAGCGCTCGACCAGCTCCAGATGGGTGTTGGGCGGCGTCAGGATGACGGCGGCCTCGATCGTGCGGTCGCGCAGCACGCGGTCGAGATCGTCCGCCACGGGATAGCCATGGGCGGCCGAGAAAGCCTTCCGCCGCTCCGCGCTCGGCGCATAGCAGGCGGCGATCTCGACGCGGTCCGACAGCTCCTCGAGGCTGCGGATGTGCGGCTTCAAGGCCATGCCGAGACCGATGATGGCGATGCGGTGTCGAGCGCTCATGGGATGGGTTCCCTCACGTCTCGAATTTGGCTTGTCCGTATGGCTCGCGCCGCCCGCGGCGACATGCAACACTGGGCGCCCCGATCGCCGCGGATCGTAGTCAGGAATGGGCGCGGCGTCACGGATTTTGGAACGGCCTGAGAACGGAGTGTGGACGTGCTGCGCGCTTTGAGTCGGATAGCTCGACAGTGAGCGCGACCCCCGAGCTTCCGATCGTCGATGGCGCCACGCGCCTCTACGGCATCATCGGCGATCCCATCGTGCAGGTGGGCTCGCCCCGGCTCTATACCGAGCGCTTTCGGGCCGCCGGACGGAACGCCATCCTGGTCCCGCTCCACGTGCTGCCGGACCGCTTCGAGGAGACGGTCCGCGGCCTGAAGGCGCTCGCGAACCTCGACGGCCTCGTCATCACAGTGCCTTACAAGGCGCGGATTCTGACCTTCGTCGATCGGCTCCTGCCCATGGGCGAGAAGGTAGGCGCCATCAACGCGATGCGGCGCGAGAGCGACGGCGGCTGGACCGGCAACATGTTCGACGGGCGCGGGCTGGTGAAGGCCGTGCGCACCGAGGGCCACGCCGTCGAGGGGAGGCGCGTGATGCTGATCGGCGCGGGCGGCGTCGGCAGCGCGATCGCGGTGGCGCTGGCCGAGGCGGGCGCAGCGGCGATCACGATCTCCGACCTCGAGCCGACCCGGGCCACGGCGCTCGCCGAGCGTGTCGCGCGGTCGGTCGCGGGATGCCGGATCGTCGCGGGCGCACCCACGGCGGAAGGCCACGACATGATCGTGAACGCCAGCCCAGTCGGGATGAGGGCCGGCGACGGGTTGCCGGCGCCGCTGGGACCCCTGGATCCGAAGACTCTCGCCTTCGACGTCGTGGTGAGCAAGGAGCCCACGCCCTTCATGCGCCACGCCCGGAGTTTCGGCTGCGCGACGCTGGGCGGATACGCCATGATGCCGGCACAAGTCGACGAAGCCATCGCGTTCCTGGGTGGCCGGGCCTAGATCGGGAGCCGCGGGAGGGCAGAGGGCGCCATGACAGCACCAGCCGCGTTCGATGCGAGATCCTTGGGCGACGAGTTTCAGGGGCGCAAGATCGTCCTGACCGGCGCCTGCGGCGTACTCGGCCGCTGGATCGCCGACGCTTTCGCGAGGGCGGGCGCGCGCCTTTGCTTGTCCGACCGACAGGAGAGCGCGCTCCGCGAGCTCGGAGACGAGCTCGGGATCGCGGGGAACGGCGGACTCAGGCATGTGACGGAACTTGCCGACGCCGCCTCGGTCGAGGAGCTCGTCGCCGCGGTGGGCTCGGCGTGGGGCGCGCCGGACGTCGTCGTCAACAACGCGGGCGTCTATCCCAGCGGATTCCTGATCGATATCGACGCGGCGGAATGGGACCGGATATTCGCGGTCAACCTGCGCGCGCCATTCCTGATCTCGCGCGGCTTCGCCAAACAGATGATCGCGGCGCGCCAGCCGGGCACCATCATCAATATCTCCTCCGGAGCCGCTCGGAAGATGCGCCGCACGGTGGCGCCCTATTGCATCTCGAAAACCGCGCTCGACCGGCTCACCAAGGGTTTTGCGCTGGAGCTCGCGGAGTTCGGCATTCGCGTCAACGCCGTCGAGCCCGGTTTCGCGCCGGGCAGCACGGCGAGCCCGCTCACGCCGGCTCATGTGGAGGCGACGCTCGGCCAAATTCCGCTCGGACGCGGCACCAGCCAAGCCGACCTCGCCAACGCGATCCTGTACCTGTGCTCGGCTAGGGCCGGCTACATCACGGGCGCGACGCTCAGCGTCGACGGCGGCAATTCGATCGGCAGCCTCGCGGTCTACCAGGACAAGAAACGGCCGGGCTAGCGGTGGCGGCGGCCCTCGGTTCTGTCCTAGAATGATCACGGGCCCGCGGGCGCCCGCGGACCGTTCCTCTAATCTCTCACCGAGCACGGAGCCAGCCATGATGGTCAATGTCCTGGTGCTGCAGCCGCTGATCGCGCTGATAGCGGGCGTATTGATTCTCCTCGTTCCGCGCCTCTTGAACTTCATTGTCGCGATCTACCTGATTCTCATCGGTCTCTCGGGCTTGGCACCGCACTTCTTGAAATGAGGCTGTCGGCTGGCCCAGCATGAACAAGTTGTTCCTCGCGCCGACTACGCTGCCGGACACGGCGGCGGTTGAGTACATCGAGGCGGCGTCGGCTGCGGGCTTCGACGGGATTGGGCTACGCCTCAATCGCTCCCCTGGCCTGCCCTTCTACCCCGTAGTCGGAGATGCCTCGGCCACGCGCGCGGTGCGCCAGGCGCTCGCGAGCACGGGGCTGCCGGTGCTCGACATCCTGAGCTTCTATCTCCAAGCGGAGACGGCCGTCGGCGGGTTCGAAGGCGCGCTGGAGCTGGGTGCCGAGATCGGCGCGCGATACGTGATGGTGATCGGCGACGATCCCCAGTGGTCGCGGCTGCGCGACAATTTCGGCCGGCTCTGCGGGATGGCGGCGGGTTTCAAGCTCGCCTGCTCGCTCGAGTTCGCGACTCAACGCCGGATCGGCAGCCTGCCCGATGCTTTGCGCCTGATTGCGGAAGCCGGGCGGCCCGATACCGTGCTCTGCCTGGACTTTCTGCATTTCGCGCGGTCCGGCTGCAGCCCGGAGGATCTCCGATCCCTGGACCCGAAGCTCCTGCCATACGCTCAGATCACCGACGGCCCCCTCGCGCCGGCGGCTTCCAATCTGGGCTCGGCCGATACTGTCGGCACCGGTCTCGCGGACCGCTGCATGCCCGGCGAGGGCGGCGTGCCCATCGGCGACATTCTCGATGTCTTGCCGGCGGGCTTGCCCCTCAGCGTCGAGGTTCCGCCACCGCCAACCCTGTCGGTATCGGCGAAAGATTGGGCGAAGACGGTGGCAAAAGGCACCCGTCGCTTTCTCGAGGTCTACAGAAGCGCCAGAGAGCGGCCGTGACGATCAAGGCCTGAGCACCCGCCAAAACCGAAGCGGCCGGAGGTTTCCCTCCGGCCGCTGTCGTCGTCCCCCCAATGTGCTCGCGTACTTTTAGAGAGCAATCTCCACGCGGCGGTTGCGCGGCTCGCGCACGCCGTCGGGCGTCGGCACCGCCGGGTTCTCCTTG
>DATNIT010000286.1:0-41010 GCA_035604335.1 Allostellaceae bacterium
GTGCGCGCCGCACCGGGCAGCGGGACGATTATTGACGCATTGGTCGTGCCTGATACGGTGACCCTGCCGAAACAGCGCGCAGCCGTAGCAACCGCCGTCAGAAAGGCGGCCTGCCCCGCGACACTGGCAGCGGCATCGCTGCCGATGAAGATAGAGAGAGCCGAAGCGGCGATCTTGGCGTCAGCTTCGGGGATCGAATAGCGACCGCTGTTAACGAGCACGGCGCGGACGCGGGCTGTTTCAGAGTCGAGGATCATGCCGGCCACCATCCGACATGAAAGGTGCGGTCGCCGTTTCGGCTGTGGTCGCGCCACTGGCGATTGCCGCGGTACTCGTAAATTCCGATGCCGTCGGGTAGACGCTTCCGGGCGGCATAGTCCGGAATTATCAGGGCAAGATGCCCCACCTCCGCGATCATTGGATTCTGGCGATCGCTGTGGCTCTGCCCGTAATAGCCGGGATGAACATGAACGTCCGCTACGACCGTCAGATTGCGCGTACGGCAATGCTCCCACACCTTGCCGAACTTCGCGCCGTCGAACTCGACGATGCCGTTAGCAAAGCAAGTCTGGTCGATATCGTCATAGAAAAGGAATTGCCGGACACGCCGAAGGTCCCCTTCGGCGTGTCCTAGTAGGAAGGCACCGGATTCGCGGCGCCCGGCGGCACGACGCCGCAACTCGTCGACGCCAGCATTCCACGTGCGCGCATCGCAAATGAGCCTAGGCGTCGGCCCGCGCAGCGCGCGCCAAAGCGTTTGCAGTAAGGAGACCATTCAAATCCTCAAGAATGAAAGTGAGATCGCGGCGGGGGTGCCATGTCAGCGCCGGAAAATCGCGGGTCCAGTTGTTATGCGGGCCGCCCATCCGGTCCCACGGTCGATAAACCGTGTGATCGCCCCATTCCTTGAACGCTTCTACAATGCGGGGCGAACCCTTGGGCCTGCGAGCGGCGGGAAGAAGGCAGCCCGCCTTGCAGTCCCAAATCCATACTGCCGGCGCGGTGCCGGGGAAGCCGGTTAATTCAAACTTGAAATCATATTCCGACACGGCCTGATCGGGTTCGACGGCTGCGACCGCGATGTAGAGGACTGGATAGGTGTAGGAGAGCATGCGCCAGCGCTTGCGTGCGACACCGGCGAGAAAACGTGCGGACGCGAGATCGACATCGACAGCCTGCTGTGCTGCCTCGGCGGGTGTCAGGGCAGTCCTCCATTCGGGACAACGCCGCGGATCAGGTCCAGCGCGAGCTTATGCTCGGGATGGTGAACGAAGCGGCCAATGTGGGCATTCTTGGGCAGCGGAGTGGTCTGCCCGTGAATCGCCAGCTCCATTTCCGGGGCGATCGACGGGTCAATCTTGAAGCCTTTCGGACCGACGGCCCAGTCCAGCACCTGCTGCACACGAGCCGCAGGACGGAAGGTCTTGCTCTTTTCCCCGGCCATATAGAAGACCGTAACCTCGATCTGGCGCGCGCGGTGGACATGGTGAATGCGTTCGCCCGTGCGCTCATCGACGAGGACCGCGAGGTCGAGCGGTTCATCGCCGTCCTCGACGAACAGCAATGCCTCCTCGGCCGGAAAACCGCCTTTACGCGCCACGATGGCGATCAACTCGCGGACTTGGGCTCCATGCGGCAGCTCTTTTCATGCTCGCGGAGACCGCGGCGCATTGTCAGGAAGTGATCAACGTCGCCGCAAGAAAGCAATGGAATGATCGGCCCTTTCGCTTGATGCCCGCGCCCTTCGGAGCGTGCATGCGAGGCCAGCGCTCGGCTGGCGATGCAACGCCTGAGGAGGCAGCCAATGACGAAGCCCAAAACCCGGACCAAGCCCGGCAAGTCGAAACCCGCGCGCGCCAACAAAGGCGGCGCCGCCCGCTCGCACGGCGACCACGGAAAACAACGTAGAACCAAGACAGCGGCCCTGATGGCCCTTCTTACCCGCAAGGAGGGGGCAAGCCTCGAGGAGCTGCAGAGCGCCTCGGGCTGGCAGCCGCACAGCGTGCGCGGGTTCCTCGCGGGAACGGTGAAGAAGATGCCGGGCGTGAGCCTCTCCTCCGAGAAGCCGGAGAATGGGACCCGCCGCTATCGCGTGCAGCAAGCCGCGGCCTGAGGCGATGACGCCCAAGGGCCGTACTCCGACCCCGCCGACGCCCGCTCCGGCGTCGGCGGAGGTCGCCCGACTTCTCGATCGCCTGCTCTCGCTGACCAGCGCTCAACTGCGCCATGAATGGCAGCGGCTCTATCGGACGAACCCACCGCGACGGCTGAGCCGCGACCTGCTGCAGCGCGCGGTCGCTCACAAGATCCAGGAGCAGGCCTTTGGCGGCCTGAGCCAGGCGGCACGGCGGCGACTCCAGACGCTTGCGCGGGCCATGGCGCAGGAGGGTGAGGTCGCCCTCAAGGCCAGTCCCGGGCAAAAGCCCGGGGCTCGGCTCGTGCGCCAGTGGCGCGGCGAGACTCATTGCGTCCTCGTGCTGGACGACGGCTTCCTTTACCAGGACCAGCGCTATCGCTCGCTCACCGCCATCGCCCGCGTGATCACGGGCGCACATTGGTCTGGCCCACGCTTCTTCGGCCTCGGCGCACAGGCTCGGCGGGAGTCCGAGGCTGAGCGTGGCTAAAGTCAGCACGCCCCGCCGCGCCGTCACGCGTTGCGCGATCTACACCCGCAAATCTTCCGAGGAGGGCCTGGAGCAGGACTTCAACTCGCTTGACGCCCAGCGCGAAGCCTGCGCCGCGTTCATCAAGAGCCAGAAGCACGAGGGCTGGACCCTGGTCTCCGCCTCCTACGACGATGGGGGCTTCTCGGGTGGCACCCTGGAGCGACCCGCGCTCAAGCGCCTACTCAATGATATCGGCGCCGGCAAGGTCGACGTCATCGTCGTCTACAAGGTGGACCGGCTCACCCGCTCGCTCGCCGACTTCGCCAAGATCGTAGACGTGCTCGATGCCCAGGAGGCCTCCTTCGTCTCGGTCACCCAGCAGTTCAATACCACCACCTCCATGGGTCGGCTAACCCTCAATGTGCTGCTCTCCTTCGCCCAGTTCGAGCGCGAAGTCACCGGCGAGCGTATCCGGGACAAGATCGCGGCCTCCAAGAAGAAAGGCCTCTGGATGGGCGGCCTGCCGCCGCTGGGCTATGACCCCCGCGACCGCAAGCTGGTGGTGAACGAGCCCGAAGCCGAGATCGTCCGCCACATCTTCCGCCGCTATGCCGCCATCGGCTCGGTGCGCCTCCTCAAACAGGAACTGGATACCGAGGGCATCGTCAGCAAGCTGCGGGCGAACCAGACGGGACGTCGGTGGGGTGGCCAGCACTTCGCTCGAGGCGCGCTCTATCGGATGCTGCAGAACCGAATCTACCTGGGTGAGACCGTTCACAAGCACCAGAGCTACCCCGGCGAGCACCATGCGATCATAGACCCGTCCCTTTGGGAGGAGGTCGAGCGGCGGCTCCGGGACAATCGCATAGAGAATGCCGATGGCACCCGCGCGGCTGATCCGAGCTTGCTGGCGGGGCTGCTCTACGACGAGCGGGGCGAGCGCATGACGCCGAGCCATGCGGTGAAGCGCGGAACCCGCTATCGCTATTATGTTTCGCGTTCCCTCGTCACAGGGAACCGTTCCAGCGCGCCGCAGGGCCGTAGGATCCCCGCCGGGGAGATCGAGACCGTGGTCGCCAAACGCCTCTGCACTTTTCTGTCCGGGCGTTCAGCCCTCTTCGACGTAATTGGGCCTCGCGCGCACGATGCCTCCCGCCAGGGTCAGCTCATGGATACGGCTGCAGACCTGGCCCGCAGGTGGCCCGACCTCGCGCCTTCGGAGCAGCGCGCAGCTCTGAGGGCCCTCGTCGCTCGCATCGATATCCGCACCGATGGTATCGATATCAAGCTCGCGCTCGAGCGCTTGCCCGAAGTGCTTCACCAGGCACCGCTCGCGCCGCCCTCGGGCGCATCTGACGGGCCGAGCAGCCCCCTGACCCTCTCCGTCCCGGCCCGCCTTGCACGCGCGGGATTGGGCACCAAGCTGATCGTCGAAGGCGAGCCATCGGCCGAACCAGATCCGACCCTGATCAAGCTCGTGCTCAAGGCAGAGGCGCTGCGGACGACGCTGCTGACCGGCGGAGTCGGAAGCATAGAGGAGATTGCGCAGCGTGAGGGCGTGACCGGCTCCTACGTTACGCGGCTGCTCCGCCTTGCCTTCCTCGCGCCCGACATCACCACCGCCATTCTGCATGGCCGCCACTCGCCCGAGCTCACCGCCGCCACGCTGCTGCGCCATTCGCGTCTCGCACTGGATTGGGGCCACCAGCGCAGCGCGCTCGGCTTCGCCTGACGCGCTCACGCGGCACGGCGCTCAGCGCATCGACGTCAGAATCTTCTCAGTCATATCTTGAGATTGTGCGCGCGTAAGCGCCCGCGCGCGGCGTTCACATCAATAGTGAAGTCGTACTGCAAAACGCGGCGACAGAGACGCGCGCGCGAAGCACGCGTGTGCTTCCGGAGTGTGGCGTCTCTCGTGACTAAGCACGCTGGGGCGAGCGCGCGAAGAGCGCGCAAAATGCGCCTCTTATCGCGTCGCGCATAGAGCCATAAAATATTGCTATAACAATGGCTTAGGACTGGCGGAGGGAGGGGGATTCGAACCCCCGATAGGGATTTAAACCCCTATAACGGTTTAGCAAACCGCCGCCTTCAGCCACTCGGCCACCCCTCCGCGGGGACACGGCGTATGCGACGGCCCTTGTATAGACGGGCAAAATCCGAGTCAACGCGGACGGCACAAGAGGAAGCCGCCGAGCGCGAAATCCGGCCGCGCCGGGCCCGCGCGCGAGGGCCGGCGCAAGCGATGCCTGCTCAAGAGTGTCGCAGCGACGTTCCGCCGATGGCGAGGCGACAGCGTGGGCGCGGATTGTGGGGACGCACTGGCTCAGAAGGAACCACCGTGCCCGACGCCCGACGCTCGCGTCCGCTCCGCCACGAAACCCTCGCGGCCGCCTTCATCGTGGTCTTGCTGGTGATCGCGGTGGGAACCGCGATGCGCGCCTGGTGAGTCCCGCGGCGAGCCGGGCTCGCCCGTTCATACCTTATCAACCATGATCGGTGGCGGCACCGAGGACGCTTCGGCGCCCAAAGTCTGACCCATGTCAACGTGACCGCCCCGGGCTCACCCGGAATCGGGGGAAGTGCGCCGGAATCGGCGGAATCCGTTTCACCGCATTTTAACGAAAGACCTGAAAAACTGGCGTCTGCGGAGGAACAGAAGGGTTCCTCCCGGTCAGTGGAGGATGAGATGAGTTTGTCCAGACGTTCCGTTGAAATGCTGCTCGATCTGGTCGAGATCAAAATCAGCTACATGGACGTGGCCGATCGCGAAGACGCCAGGGACCTCGTGGTGCTCGAGCGCTGCCGCGAGGAGCTTAGGTCGCTGACGGGCCTCGCCAGCGCGGCCGCCGCCTCGGCGACCCTTGGCCGTCGCGTCGGGCGCCCCCGCCTGGCGGCCTGATCTCGAGACCGGGCTCTACCTCCCGCCGATCAGGCGGGCACTTGCATCCCGCGGGCGACCGCGGGCTGAGCGCCGATCCCCCGGTACCAGCGCTCCACGTTCGGGAAATCGCCGAGCGCCACCTTGTGCCACTCGTGCCGCGCCACCCACGGATAGGTGGCGATGTCGGCGATCGAATAGTCTCCCGCCAGGTAAGCCGCCCTGCCCAGCTGCGCGTCGAGCACGCCATAAAGCCGACGCGTCTCCTTGCCGTAGCGCTCGATCGCATAGGGTACCGGCTCCGGCGCCGCGCGCAGAAAATGGTGCACCTGGCCGAACATCGGCCCGACGCCGCCCATCTGAAACATCAGCCACTCCAGCACGACATAGCGGGCCGCCGGATCCTTCGGCAGGAACTTGCCGGTCTTCTCCGCCAGGTAGATCAGGATCGCGCCGGACTCGAAGAGCGTGAGCGGCTTGCCGCCGGGTCCTTCGGCATCGACGATCGCGGGGATCTTGCTGTTGGGATTGATGGCGACGAACTCGGGCGCGAATTGATCGCCCTTGGAGATGTCGATTTTGTGGACGTGATAGGAGAGACCGGTCTCCTCCAGCATGATGGAGACCTTACGCCCGTTCGGCGTGCCCCAGGTGTAGAGATCGATCATCGTCGCGGCCTCCATGAGTTCAATGAGGCGAGCCTTACCCAACTGACGGGCCCACGGCAAGGGACGGGGTAGCGCGGCGGCGCGCCGCCGACTAGGCTCCCCTATCGAAAATGGCCTATGGAGGGCGCATGGCGCGCTCGATGATTCACCCCGTCGTTCTGTCGGGCGGGTCCGGCACCCGGCTCTGGCCGCTCTCTCGCGCGCTCAGCCCCAAGCAGCTGCTGCCCTTGCTCTCCGAGAAGAGCCTGTTGCAGGAGACCGTGCTGCGCGTGACCGACACGCAGCACTTCGCGGCGCCCCTGGTGATCGCGAACGACGAGCACCGGTTCCTCGTGGGCGAGCAGCTGCGCGCCGTCGGCGTCGCCCCGCGCGCGCTGGTACTGGAGCCTCAGGGCCGCAACACCGCGCCGGCGATCGCGGTCGCGGCGCTCTTGTTGAGCGCGGACGATCCCGACGCGCTCCTGCTGGTGCTTCCCTCGGATCACGCGATCCGGCACCGCGCCGCCTTCCTGGTCGGGGTCGAGCGTGCCGCCGCTGCCGCCCGCGCGGGCGCGCTGGTGACTTTCGGCGTGACGCCCGACCGAGCCGAGACCGGCTACGGCTATATCCGCCGCGGCAAGCCGTGGCCGGAGATCGACGGCTGCTTCGCCGTCGCGGAATTCGTGGAGAAGCCGGACTCGGCGCGCGCCGCGAAGATGCTTGCGGCCGGCGACTACTACTGGAACAGCGGCATGTTCGTCCTGCCGGCGAAGCTCTACCTGCTGGAGCTCGCGCGCCACGACGGTGCCATGATCGAGACCTGCCGGCGCGCGCTCGCCGAAGCCAAGCGAGATCTCGATTTCCTGCGCCTGGAAGCGAGCGCGTTCGGCGCGGCGCGCTCGATCTCGATCGATTATGCCGTGATGGAGCACACGAAGGCGGCGGCCGTCGTTCCCGTGGACATCGGTTGGAGCGACGTCGGGAGTTTCGATGCGCTCTGGCAAGTAAGCTCGAAGGACGCCGAGGGTAACGTCGCCGTCGGCGATGTCGTGACTTTCGATACGCGCAATTCCTATTTGCGCGCCGATCATGGTCTCGTGACGGCGCTCGGTGTCGAGGACCTCGTCGTTGTCGCGACATCGGATGCGGTTCTGGTCGCGCCGCGGTCGAGGGCGTCCGACCTGAAGCAATTGATCGCCAAGCTCGAGCGCGAGAGCCGCGGCGAGCTCAAGACTCATCCGCTGGTCGAGCGCCCTTGGGGCAGCTACCGCTCGATCCACAACGGCGAGCGCGTGCAGGTGAAGCACATCGTGGTGAAGCCCGGCGGCCGCCTCTCTCTGCAATACCACCACAAGCGCGCGGAGCATTGGGTGGTCGTGCGCGGCACGGCCAAAGTGACCCGCGGCGACGAGGTCACCATGCTCGGCGAGGATCAATCGACCTACATCCCCATCGGCATGCCGCACCGCCTGGAGAACCCCGGCGACACGCCCGTGCATCTGATCGAGGTACAGACCGGCAGCTATCTCGGCGAGGACGACATCGTGCGCCTCGAGGACACCTATGGCCGCGTCGCGAAGGGTTGAGTCATGCACACCGACGTCGTGATAATCGGCGGAGGCGCGATCGGCGCCGCCGCGGCCTGCTCCTTGCGCGGCCATCCGAAGCCGTGCACGGTCGCGGTCGTCGAGCGCGATCCCACCTATGCGCTGGCCTCGACGCCCAGAGCCTCCGGCGGCGTGCGGCGGCTCTTCTCGTTGCCGGAGAACATCCGGCTCTCGCAATACAGCATTCCCTTTTTCGAGCGGTTCGAGACCGAGATGGCCGTGGACGGCGAGCCCGCGCCCATCGGCTTCAAGAAGAACGGCTATCTCTTCATCGTGCCGCCCGGCGCGATCGCCACGCTGAAAGCCGATTTCGACGCTCAGCAGCGCGAGGGCGTTCGCGTGACGTGCTGGAGCCGCGGGAGATCGCGGCCAAGTTCCCCTCCATGACCGTCGACGACCTCGGCGCCGGCGTGCATTCGCCCGACGACGGCTGGCTCGATCCGCACTCGGTGCTGCAGGGCTTCCGCCGCAAGGCGCGCTCGCTGGGCGCCGAGCTCATCGCCGACGAGGTGGTCGGCATCGACGTCGAACGCGGCGTTGTTCGGGCCGTGCGGCTGAAATCAGGACGGCGGATCGAGACCGGCGCCGTCGTCAACGCTGCCGGCGCCTGGGCCAAGGAGATCTGCGCCATGGTCGGCTGGACCGTCCCGATCGAGCCGATGCGGCGCTACGAGCATTACTTCGAGGCGGAGGACCCGATCGAGCCCCTGCCCTACATCAAGGACGTCAACCGGCTCGCCTTCCGACCGGAGGGCAAGGGCTACTCGGGCGGCCTGCCGGATCTCGCGGAGCCCCGCGGCTTCAATTTCGAGGTCGACCACGGCTATTTCGAGCGCGTGGTGTGGCCCGCGCTCGCCCACCGCTTCCGGGCCTTCGATCGCACCAAGGTACGCAGCACGATGCCCGGGCTCTACGACCAGAACGAGCTCGATGGCAATATGATCATCGGCCCCTGGACCGGCCATCTCGAGAATTTCTATCTGCTCGCAGGATTCTCCGGACACGGCCTGATGCACGCGCCCGGCTGCGGCCGCGCCATCGCCGAGCTGATCCTCGACGGCGGCTACCGCACGCTCGACCTGAGCCGCTTCGGCTGGCAGCGGGTCGCCGAGAACCGCCCCTATCGCGAGCGCGGGATCACCTGAGCCCTCGCTCTCAGTGATCGACAGACTGCAGCTCTTCCTTGCGCTTCGCCACGAAGGCATCGAGCGCCTCGGATATCGCGGGATCGAGCGGCGGTTGCTCGTAGATCTCGAGCGCCTTCTGCCAGATCTGCGTCGCCCGCTGCGTCGCCGTGAGGCCGCCGGCGAGCTCCCAGTTCTCGTAGTTCTGCCAATTGGAGACGAGCGGCGTATAGAACGCCGTCTCGTAGCGGGCGAGCGTATGCGGCGAGCCGAAGAAATGCCCACCGGTCGGCACGTCCGCAATCGCCTCGAGGCCGGTCGCGATCTCCTCGGCGTCGACGTCCATGGGCTTGATGGTCTCGGCCATCATTTGCAGCATCTCGACGTCGATCACGATCTTCTCGAAGGACGCCGTGAGCCCGCCCTCCATCCAGCCGGCGCCGTGATAGACCAGGTTGGCGTGGCCCATCACCGAGGCCCAGATCGACATCTCGGACTCGTAGGCCGCCTGGGCGTCGACGGCATTGGCGGCGCAGGAATTGCTGGCGCGGTAGGGCAGCTTGTAGAGCCGCGCCAGTTGCCCGGCCGCGAGCGTCGCGCGCGCGTTTTCCGGCGTGCCGAAGGCCGGCGCGCCCGAGCGCATGTCGACGTTCGAGGTGAAGGCGCCGTAGACCACCGGCGAGCCCGGCCGGACGAGCTGGGTCAAGGCGATGCCGGCCAGCGCCTCGGCGTTCTGCTGGGTGAGCGCCGCCGCCATGGTCACCGGCGTCATCGCGCCCATCAATGTGAAGGGCGTCACGCACACGGCCTGGCCGAACTCCGCCATGGTCATGAGCCCATCCGACATCGCGGCATCGAAACGGCGCGGCGAGTTGACGGAGATGATGGTGATGACGCCGGGGTCGCCCGCCATCTCCTCGCGCGTCTTGCCGCGGGCGATCGCCATGATGTCGATGCCGTCGAGCGCGCGGTTGCGGCCGATCGCGGTGCAGTGATAGACGCGGTCCGCATAGGTGACGTTGGCCCGGTAGCAGTCGAGGTGCCGCGTGCGCGCCGGCAGCTCGACCGGCGCCGTCGGCTGGTTGCCGATGAGGTGAATGATGTCGAAGCTCTGCGCGAGCTTGATCAGCTTCACGTAGTCCTCGAGATTGCCGGCGCGGCGGCCGGCGACGCAGTCGTGGATGTTGGGCGGCCCGGCGACCAGGCCGAAGGAGATGAAGTTCTCGCCCAGGTGGATGCGACGCTGCGGATTGCGCGGCGTCAGCACGAAGCTGGCCGGCGCCGACTTGATCGCGTCCAGCACCAGCCCGCGCGGCAGCTTGGTGAGGCCGGTCGTGTCGTCGACGCTGGCCCCCGCCTGGCGCAGCCGCTGACGGGCCGCGGCGCCCATGAACTCGATGCCGGTCTCCTCGAGCAGCCGCAGCGATGCCTCGTGGATCGCCATCAGCTGGTCCTGGCTCAGCACCTCGATGGGCTTGAAGCTGTTGCGCAGCGGCGGCGAGCCCAGCAGCGACGCGCCAAGGTGCTTGATTTCCCGGGTCCGCCGCGGTCGTCGGCCGGAGCGTGGCGTATCCATATCGTCCCCTCCGCATATCGATGCGTGGACCGCATCATAGCCGACGATGGCCGTCGGATATCACCCCCGCGCCACGCCTCTTGGGGACCCTTGCATTCGAGCGCGGGCCGCGCGACCTTTGCCGGACCCTAGACCGACCCGGAAAGAGGCGAGGCCGCCATGGACGATGTCATCCCGAAAGACAAGGTGAAGCCCTTCAAGTGGGTGGGGACGAGCCCGATCCGGCCGGATGGCGTGCCGAAGGTGACGGGGGTCGCGCAGTATGGCGCCGACCTCGTGATGCCCGGCATGCTCCACGGGCGCATCCTGCGCTCGCCACATGCCCACGCGCGCATCCGCTCGATCGACACCTCGAAAGCGGCGGCGCTGCCCGGGGTCAAGGCGGTGGTGACCTCCGCGGACTTCCCGGAGCAGACCTTCGAGTATCTGGGGCCGGAGCGGGTCGCGGTCAATTACTGGCACATGACGCGGAACGTCATGGCGCGCGAGAAAGCGCTCTATGAAGGCCACGCGGTCGCCGCGGTCGCCGCCGTCAGCAAGTCGATCGCCGATGAGGCGCTGGCGCTGATCAAGGTCGATTACGAGGTGCTGCCGCACGTGATCGACGTCGACGACGCCATGAAGCCCGACGCGCCCCTGCTCTTCCCCGACCTCATCACCCGCGGCGTCGAGCCGCCGCCCAAGCCCTCCAACGTCTCCAAGCGGATCGAATTCAAGATCGGCGATATCGCGAAAGGCTTCGCCGAGGCGGACGAGATCGTGGAGATGTCGTTCAAGACCGCGCCGGTGCACCAGGCCTATCTCGAGCCGCACGGCTGCGTGGTCCGCTTCGACGCCGATAAGCAGTGCGAGATCTGGAGCTCGAGCCAGGGCCACTTCGTGGTGCGGGCGTACACGGCGAAGCTGCTTGGCCTCAAGCAAGGCGACGTCCGCGCCTATGCCGCGGAGATCGGCGGCGGCTTCGGTGGCAAGACCGTGATCTACCTGGAGCCCGTGGCGGCGCTGCTCGCGAAGAAGTCCGGCCATCCCGTGAAGATGATGATGAGCCGGGAGGAGGTGTTCAAGGCGACGGGCCCGACCTCCGGCTCCTCCATGACCGTGAAGATCGGCGTCAAGCGCGACGGCAAGATCGTCGCCGCCGAGGGGCTCTTCAAGTTCCAGGCCGGCGCCTTCCCGGGCTCGCCCGTGATGAACGCCTGCATGTGCGCCTTCGCGCCCTATGACATCCCGAACGCGCGCACGGTCGGCTACGACGTGGTCTGCAACCGGCCGAAGTCCGCGGCCTACCGCGCGCCGGGCTCGCCGATCTCGGCCTTCGCGGTCGAGAGCGTGATCGACGTGCTCGCCCAGAAGCTCTGCATGGACCCGCTGGAGCTCCGCTTGAAGAATGCGGCGCGGGCAGGAACGCAGATGGTCTACGGGCCGAAGCTCTCCCACAACGGCTACGCCGAGACGCTCGAGGCGCTCTTGAAGCATCCCGCGTGGAAGGCGCCGCTCAAGAAGAACCAGGGCCGCGGCGTCGCGTCGGGCTACTGGTTCAACGGCGGCGGCGAGTCGAGCGCCACCGTGCACGTGAACGACGACGGCACGGTCGTGTGCGCGACGGGGAGTCCCGACATCGGGGGCTCCCGCGCCTCCATGGCGATCATGTGCGCGGAGACGCTGGGGATCAATTACGAGCAGGTCCGGCCGATCGTCGCCGACACCGCATCGGTCGGCTACACGCACGTCACCGGCGGCTCGCGCGTCACCTTCGCGACGGGGATCGCGGT
This sequence comes from Allostellaceae bacterium, assembly GCA_035604335.1. Lineage (GTDB taxonomy): Bacteria > Pseudomonadota > Alphaproteobacteria > ATCC43930 > CGMCC-115725 > DASZHJ01. The sequence continues at coordinate 12,214 of DATNIT010000286.1, forward strand.
CGTCGAGGCCACAAAGAAGGTGATCGCGGACCTCTGCAAGCGCGCGGCGATGATCTGGGACGTCGACGTCGACGGCGTCACCTGGGAGGACGGGCATGCGAAGCCCGCCAGTACGAACGTCGGCGACTTCAAGCCGCTCTCGCTCAAGGAGATCGCGGCGAAGAAGGCGGCGACCGGCGGCCCCATCGGCGCCGCCGCCGGCGTCAATCCCGGCGCGGTGGCGCCGGGCTATGCGACGCAATTCTGCGACGTCGAGGTCGATCCCGAGACCGGCAAGGTGACGGTCCTGCGCTTCGTCGCAGCCCAGGACGTGGGCCGCGCCATTCACCGCGACTATGTCGAGGGCCAGATCCAGGGCGGCGTCGTCCAGGGCATCGGCTGGGCGCTCAACGAGGAGTACGTCTACGACCGGCAAGGACACATGGAAAATGCCGGTTTCCTCGACTATCGGATCCCCGTCGCCTCGGACTTACCGATGATCGAGACGGTGATCGTCGAGGTGCCGAACCCCTCGCATCCCTACGGCGCCAAGGGCGTCGCCGAGGTCAACATCTGCCCGCCGATGGCGGCGATTGCCAACGCGATCGACCGCGCCACCGGCAAGCGCCTCACGGAGCTGCCGATGTCGCCGCGCAAGGTGCTGGCCGCGATCGAGTCGCCGCAGAAGGCGTGAGCGCCGTGGGTCCCGCGCGCGTCGTGCTGACCGGCGGCTTGAGCCGGCGCTACACGGGCGGCGTCCAGGAGTTCTCGATCGAGGCGAAGAACCTGCGCGGCGTCCTCAAGGAGTTGGATCGCCTGCATCCCGGCCTCGCCGACCACCTCGAGCACGAGACCACCGTCGCCATCGACGGCGCGATCCACGAGGATGTCGGCTACTACCAGACCGTGAAACCCGGCTCGGAGATCTTCTTCATCCCGAAGCTCGAGGGCGGGTAAGAAGCTCCTGCTCTGCCGAGGACGGCGCCGCGCTCAACCCGCGAGCTTCTTCCTCAGGAGTTCGTTGACCAGCGCGGGGTTGGCCTTGCCCTGGGTCGCCTTCATAACCTGGCCCACGAAGAAGCCGAAGAGCTTGTCCTTGCCGGAGCGGTACTCGGCGACCTTGTCGGCCTGCGCCTTCATGACGGCGTCGATGGCGGCATCGATGGCGCCGGTATCGGTGACCTGCTTGAGGCCCCGCTCCTCCACCAGGGCCGCCGGGCTCTTGCCGGTTTCTACCATCGCCGCGAACACGTCCTTGGCGAGGCGACCGGAGATGGTCTTGTCGTACTGGAGCTTGAGCAACTCCGCCAACATCGGCGGCGTCACCGGGAATTCGTCGATCGCCTTGCCCGACGCGTTGAGCGCGGCGAAATAGTCGCCCATCACGAGATTGGCGGCATCGACGGCGAGCCGGGTCTTGGAGAACCCAGTCCCCGCCCGCTCGAGCTCCGAGAGGACACGCTCATAGAACGCCGCCGACTCCTTCTCCGCCACCAGCACGCTCGCGTTGTAAGCGGTGAGGCCGAGCTCGCGCTCGAACCGCGCCTTCTTGGCGTCGGGTAGCTCCGGCAGCTGCTGGCGCAGCTCGTCCACGCGCTTCGGATCCAGTACCAGCGGCAGCAAATCCGGATCCGGGAAATAGCGGTAGTCGTGCGCGTCCGCCTTGGAGCGCATGGACCGCGTGATGCCGCGGTTGGCGTCGAAGAGCCGAGTCTCCTGGCGGATGCTGCCGCCGTCCTCGATGACCTCGATCTGCCGGCGCGCCTCGTGCTCGATCGCCTGCATGACATAGCGGATCGAGTTCACGTTCTTGATCTCGCAGCGCGTGTTGAGCGGCCCGCCGGGCTTGCGGACGGAGACGTTGCAGTCGCAGCGTAGCGAGCCCTCCTCCATGTTGCCGTCGCAGGTGCCGAGATAGCGCAGGATCGAGCGCAGCTTCTTGAGATAGGCGCCGGCCTCCTCCGCCGTTCGCATGTCGGGCTCGCTCACGATCTCCATCAGCGCGATCCCTGCGCGGTTGAGATCCACGTAGGTGTACTCGGCGTGCTGATCGTGCAGGCTCTTGCCCGCATCCTGCTCGAGGTGGAGGCGCGTGATGCCGACCTCGCGCGTCGAGCCATCCGCGAGATCGAGGATGATCTTTCCCTTGCCCACGATCGGCCGCGTGTACTGGGAGATCTGATAGCCCGGGGGCAGATCCGCGTAGAAATAATTCTTCCGGTCGAACACCGAGATCAGGTTGATCTGGGCCTCGAGACCGAGCCCGGTGCGCACGGCCTGCTCGACGCAATGGCGGTTGATCACCGGCAGCATGCCCGGAAAGGCGGCGTCGACGGTGGAGACCTGCGTGTTGGGCTCGGCGCCGAACGCCGTCGCGGCGCCCGAGAACAATTTCGCGTTTGAGATGACCTGCGCATGCACCTCGAGGCCGATCACGACCTCCCACTGGCCGGTGCGTCCCTCGATCAGGCTCATGCGCGGCCTCCCGCGATGAAGGCGGGTCTGTGCGTGAAGCTCGCCGCGCGCTCGATCACCTCGCCCACACGCAGCACCATCGCCTCGTCGAAGGCGCGGCCGATCACCTGCAGTCCCAGCGGCAGGCCGTCCGCCGACAATCCCGCCGGCACCGAGAGCCCCGGCAGCCCCGCCAGGTTCACCGGCACGGTGAAGACGTCGTTCAAGTACATGGCGACGGGATCGTCGCTGTTCTCGCCGATCGCGAAGGCCGCGCTCGGCGCGGTCGGGGCCAGGATCGCGTCGCAGCTCTTGAAGGCCTCCGCGAAATCGCGCGCGATCAAGGCGCGCAGCTTCTGTGCCTTCAAGTAATAGGCGTCGTAGTAACCGGCCGAGAGCACGTAGGTGCCTATGAGGATACGACGCTTCACCTCGGCCCCGAAGCCCGCAGCCCGCGTCGCCTCGTACATCTCGTCGAGGCTCTCGCCGGGGACCCGGAGCCCGAAGCGCACGCCGTCATAACGCGCGAGGTTCGACGACGCCTCCGCGGGCGCGATGATGTAGTAGGCGGGCAGCGCATACTTCGTCATCTTGAGGCTGACATCGACGGGTGTCGCGCCCGCCGCCTTGAGCCACGCGATGCCCTGCTGCCAGAGCTGCTCGATCTCCGCGGCCATGCCGTCGACGCGGTACTCCCGGGGAATGCCGACCTTGAGCCCGCGGATGTCGCCGGTGAGCGCGGCCTCGAAGTCCGGCACCTCGATCGGCGCCGAGGTCGAATCCTTGGGGTCATGCCCGGCCATCGCGCCCAGCATGATCGCGGCATCGCGCACGCTGCGCGTCATCGGGCCCGCCTGATCGAGCGAGGATGCGAAGGCGACGATGCCCCAGCGCGAGCAGCGGCCATAGGTCGGCTTCAGCCCGACGATGCCCGAGAAGCCCGCGGGCTGCCGGATCGAGCCGCCGGTATCGGTGCCGGTAGCGCCCATCGCCGCGCGCGCCGCCACCGCCGCCGCCGATCCGCCGGAGGAGCCCCCGGGCACCAGCGGCCGGTTGTCGCCGCGCCGCCGCCAGGGGTTCTCCACCGGACCGAAGGCGCTGGTGATGTTCGAGGAGCCCATGGCGAACTCGTCCATGTTCACCTTGCCCAGCATGGTGGCACCGGCATTCCAGAGGTTCGCCGTCACCGTCGACTCATAAGGCGGCTTGAAGCCCTCGAGGATGCGCGAGCCCGCCGTGGTCTGGATACCCTCGGTGCAGAAGAGATCCTTGATCGCGAGCGGAATGCCCTCGAGCGGACGCGCCGCGCCGCGGGCGAGCCGCGCATCGGACGCGCTCGCCATTTCGAGCGCTCGCTCCGGCGTCTCCACAAGATAGGCGTTGAGCGGACGCGCTTCCTTGACCGCGGCGATGTGCGCTTCGGCCAAGTCCCGCGCCGAGAATTCCTTCTTCCGCAGACCCTCGCGCGCTCCCGCGATGGTGAGGTCGGTCAGCGCCGTCATCACTCCACCACCTTGGGCACGAGGAAGAAGCCGTGCGCCTGCTGCGGCGCGTTGGACAGGATCTTGTCGGGAACATTGCCGTCGGTGACGCGGTCCTCGCGCATGGGCAGCGTCATCTCCGCCACGCTCGCCATCGGCTCGACGCCGTCGGTATTCACCTCGCCGAGTTGCTCGATCCAGGTCAGGATGTGCGAGAGCTCGCCCGCGAGCTGCTCCAGCTCGCTCTCGGGCACCTTGATCCGCGCCAGGGTGGCGATGCGCGCCACTGTGGCCTTGTCCAAAGCCATGATGTAGATGTCTCCGCGCGCGCGTAATCTTCGCGCCGCGCCCTACCTAGCACCCGATATGGCGATCTGCAACCCCGGCGACCTCCCGCAAATCCTCGCAAAAGGCCAGCGCGTGCTCGGTCTCGACGTCGGCACCAAGACCATCGGCCTCGCGCTCTCCGACACGCTCCTGATGGTGGCGACGCCGCTCCGCACCATCCGCCGCGGCCGCTTCAAGACGGACGCCGCCGAGGTGCTGCGCGAGGTGGACGCACACGGTGCCGGCGCGCTCGCGATCGGCCTGCCCATCGCCCTCGACGGCCGCGAGAGCCCGCGCTCGCAGTCGGTCCGGCAGTTCGCCCGCAACCTGCTGGAGATCCGCGACCTGCCCGTGGTGTTCTGGGACGAGCGGCTCTCCACCGCCGCCGTCGAGCGCACCATGATCGAAGCCGACCTGACGCGCCGCCGACGCAGCGAGATCATCGACCGCACCGCCGCCGCCTACATCCTGCAGGGGTTGCTGGACCGGCTGGCGCATGAGAACGCCAAAGCGAGGAGCTCCTGAGCATGCCCGGCCCGCTCGCCGGCATCCGCGCCTTCGACATGAGCCGCGTGCTCGCGGGTCCTAGCTGCGCGCAGCTCTTGGGTGACCTCGGCGCCGATGTGATCAAGGTCGAGCGGCCCGAGGAGGGCGACGACACGCGGAAATGGGGTCCGCCATTCCTAAGGGACGCCGAGGGCCGTGATACGAGCGAGAGCGCCTATTACCTCGCCGCGAACCGTGCCAAACGATCGCTCACGCTTGACTTCACCAAGCCCGCCGGCCGCGACCTCGCGCGGCGCCTGATCGCGCGCTCGGACGTGCTGCTCGAGAACTACAAAGTCGGCACGCTCGCGAAATACGGTCTTGGCCATGCCGAGCTTCGCGGCGAGTTCCCTCGGCTCATCTATTGCTCCATCACCGGCTTCGGCCAGACCGGGCCCTACGCGCCCCGCGCTGGCTACGACTACCTGATCCAGGCCATGGGCGGGATCATGAGCCTCACCGGCGAGCCTGCGGGAGAGCCGATGAAGGTCGCCGTGGCGATCGCCGACCTCATGACGGGCATGTACAGCAGCGTCGCCATCCTGGCGGCGCTCCGCCATCGCGACGCCACCGGCGAGGGCCAGCACATCGATATGGCGCTGCTCGACACCCAGGTCGCCTGGCTTGCCAATCTCGGCCAGGGCTATCTGACCTCGGGCGAGCTGCCGGCGCGCCTCGGCAACGCGCACGCGACGGTGGTGCCCTATCAGGTTTTCAAGACCGCGGACGGCCACATCGTGCTCGCGATCGGCAACGATGGGCAGTTCCGGAAGTTCTGCGAGTTCGCGGGCGCACCGGACTTGGCGAGCGATGCGCGGTTCGCCAGCAATCCCGCCCGCATCCGAAACCGCGCCGGGCTGATCCCGCTGATGAGCGAGATCGTCGCGCGACAGAGCTCGGCCTACTGGATCCGGGAGCTCGAGCGCATCGGCGTGCCCTGCGGCCCCATCAACAACCTCGAGCAGGTCTTTGCCGATCCCCAGGTACAGGCGCGGGGCATGACCGTCGAGCTGCCGCACCCCGCCGCCGGCGGCCGGCCGACCCGGCTGATCGCCAATCCCATAAAGCTCTCGGAGACGCCGATCTCGTACGAACGCGCGCCGCCGACGCTCGGCCAGCATACCGACGAGGTCCTGCAGGAGTTGCTCGGCCTCTCCGCCGCGGAGATCGCCGCCCTCCGTAACGACGGCGTGATCTAGCTGCGACGCCGCCGCGCGTGGCGGCGCGCCGGAGTTGATGTATGCTCGACGGGCAAGATGGGCGGCATCCGGAGGGGGTGCTCATGACCGATCGCCAGGTCGACGCCGCGCGACGCAAGGCCCGTATACTACCCAGCGCACTCTGGATTGCCTCGGGGCTCATTGTGCTTGCGGGCTTTATCCTGCGGCCGCTCGGGTCCTACTTCGGCCGCGAACTCCGCTACACCGGCATTGCCGTGATCGCGCTCGGCTTGGTCGTCGCCGTGATCGCCTGGCTCACCGAGCGCTGGAGCCAAGCCAAGGATCGCGATTAGCCCGCCCGCGACTCGCCGGCACTGTCTCGGTTTAGAATTAGATGATCCTTGACGCCCGTCTCAGCATTCTCATGCTCGGCGACAGGCAACGGAGTGTCTTTCCCCAATAACAACTCCGGAGGAACCCATGGCCAAGGGATACTGGATAGGCTTCTATCGCTCCATTTCTGATCCCGCCGCGTTGGCGGCCTACGCCAAGCTCGGCGGGCCGGCCATTATCGCCAATGGCGGTCGTTTCCTCGCTCGCGGGACCCCCGTGAAGACGTATGAGCAAGGCATTGCTCTGCGTACCGTGGTGATCGAGTTCGATAGCGTCGAAAAGGCTATCGCCGCTCACGACAGCCCTGCCTATCAAGAGGCACTCGCCGCGCTGGGCAAAACGTGCGAACGAGACTTACGCATCGTCGAAGGTGTGGACTGAAACCAAGGTGATGCGGCAGAGGGTGCGCCGAGGAAGCGCGGCCCTTGCAAGCCGAAAATTTCAGACTGAGATAGTGCCGACTCGCCGCACGCCTTGCGAGCCACGGGGCACCTCCCTATAGTCCCGCCTTTAATGACTGGCACCGTCGACCCCCGCGCTTATCCCCACCGGCATCTTTTGGGAATCGAGGGCCTGTCGCCGGACGATATCACCCTTCTCCTCGATAAATCCGAAGGCTACGTCGATCAGAATCGGCAGGCCGACAAGAAGCGCTCGCTTCTGCGCGGCCGCACGATCATGAACGTCTTCTTCGAGAACTCGACGCGCACGCGTACGTCGTTCGAGGTCGCGGGCAAGCGCCTCGGCGGCGACGTCATCAACATGGCGGTCGCGGCCAGCTCGATCAAGAAGGGCGAGACGCTGATCGACACCGCCATGACCCTCAACGCCATGCACCCCGACGTGCTGGTGGTCCGCCACCACGAATCGGGCGCGGTGCATTTGCTGGCCCAGAAGGTCAACTGCGCCGTCATCAACGCCGGCGACGGCAGCCACGAGCATCCGACCCAAGCGCTGCTCGACGCCCTCACCATCCGCCGCCGCAAGGGTGGGCTCCAGGGTCTGGTGGTGGCGATCTGCGGCGATATCCTGCACAGCCGGGTCGCGCGCTCCAACATCCACCTGCTCAACATCATGGGCGCGCGCGTGCGCGTGGTGGCGCCGCGCACGCTGCTGCCTTCGCAAATCGAGCGCATGGGCGTCGAGGTCTTCCACGACATGGGCGCGGGCTTGAAAGGCGTCGACATCGTCATGATGTTGAGGCTCCAGACAGAACGCATGCATGGCAGCTTCGTGCCCTCAATTCGCGAGTATTTCCACTTCTTCGGCCTCGACGCGCGCAAGCTCGCCGCGGCGAAGCCCGATGCGCTCATCATGCATCCGGGCCCGATGAACCGCGGCGTCGAGATCGACAGCGAGGTCGCCGACGATCTCGACCGCAGCCTGATCCGTCATCAGGTGGAGATGGGCGTCGCCGTGCGCATGGCGTGCCTCGATGTGCTGACCCGCGAGCTCGGCAACGGGCCGCCGGTGAAATGATCCAATGACCGCGCGCACGCTCTTCAGGAACGCGCGCCTCCTCGATCCCGCGACGGGGCTCGACCAGAAGGGCGACCTCCTGGTCGCCGACGGCGAGATCGCGGCGCTGGGTGCGCGCGCCAGCGACGACGCGTCGGGCGCCGCTGTCATCGAGTGCCATGGCCACTGCCTGGCGCCGGGCCTCGTGGATATGCGGGTGGAGCTCCGAGAGCCCGGCCGCGAGCACGAGGAGACCATGGAGAGCGGCAGCGCCGCCGCCGCGGCCGGCGGTGTCACCACCATGGTCGCGCTCCCCAACACCGAGCCCGCGATCGACGACGTGGCGCTGGTGGAGTTCGTGGCCCGGCGCTCCCGCGAGATCGGCGGCGTCCACATCCGCACTTACGCCGCGGCGACCCGGGGCCTCAAGGGCCGGGAGATCACCGAGATCGGTCTGCTGAGCGGCGCGGGCGCGGTCGCCTTCACCGACGCGAACAGCGCCATCGCCGACGCGCTGGTGCTGCGCCGCGCCTTCTCCTATGCCCGCACCTTCGACGCGCTGATCGTGCAGCATCCGGAGGAGCCGAGCCTCGCCGCCGGCGGCCACATGACCGAAGGCGAGACCGCGACGCGCCTCGGCCTCTCCGGGATCACACCCGCCGCCGAGGTCATGATGGTCGAGCGCGACCTGCGGCTGGTGGAGATCACCGGCGCCCGCTACCACGTGGCGCATGTCTCGACGGGCGCGGCCGTCGACGCGATCCGCGCGGCGAAGGCACGCGGCCTGCCGGTCACATGCGACACCGCGCCGCCCTATTTCGCGCTCAACGAGACCGCGGTCGGCGAGTACCGCACCTTCGCCAAGCTCTCGCCGCCGCTCCGGAGCGAGACCGACCGCCGGGCGGTGGTCGAGGGCCTTCGCGACGGCACTATCGATGCCATCGCCAGCGATCACTCCCCGCATCCGCAGGATTCGAAGCGCCTGCCCTTCGCTTCCGCCGAGGCCGGCATCGTCGGGCTCGAGAGCCTGCTGCCGCTCAGTCTGGAACTCGTGCACAACGGGCATCTCACTCTCATGCAGGCGCTCCGCGCGCTCTCCCAGCGCCCAGCCGAGATCCTCCGCTTGCCCGCCGGCCGGCTCGCAGAGGGAACCCCGGCGGACCTCGTGCTGTTCGATCTCGACCGGCCCGGACGGATCGATGTCGGCGCCTTCCGCTCCAAATCCAAGAACTCGCCCTTCGACGGCCGCCCGATCCAGGGCCGCGTGCTCAAGACCATGGCGGAGGGACGGCTTGTCTTCGGTGCCGATGGCTAAGCCTCTCATGAAGCCGGTGCGTCTCATCGGCGCCGGCTCCGGTTGGGGCGCGGGCGTGCGCGAAGCGGAGGACGGACCGCGCGGCCTTCGGGAATTCGGCCTCGCCGAGCGCCTGGCCGCCGGCGGCGTGCGCGCGAGCTGGGCCGCGATGATCGAGCCCGAGAAAAGCTGGCGCGATCATGGCGATCTCTCGCGGCCGGAGGTCTTCGAGCTGGTGGCACGCCACAACGCGGCGCTCGCCCGTGCGGTCGCGGACGCCATGGGCGCCCGCGCGCTTCCGGTGGTACTGGGCGGCGACCACGCGATCGCCATGGGCACCTGGGGCGGCGTCGCGCGCGCCATGCGGCGCACTCCCTTCGGCCTGATCTGGATGGACGCGCACCTCGACGCGCACACGCTTGCGACGACGCCCTCGATGAATGCCCACGGCATGAGCGCCGCGGTGCTCCTCGGCCACGGTGCGCCGGAGTTTCTCGCCGTCGGGGGCGGTGCGCTCCGGCCGGCGCACCTCTGCTACATCGGCATCCGCTCCTACGAGGTGGCGGAATGGGCGCTGCTGCGCAGGCTGGGCGTCCGCATCTTCTATATGGATGAGGTGCGCAAGCGGGGCCTCGCGGCCGTGATGGCCGAAGCGCTCTCCATCGTGACCCGCGGCACCCGCGGCTTCGGCCTCACCATCGACCTCGATGGTTTCGATCCCGCCGATGTGCCCGGCGTGGGGCTGCCGGTGGCGGACGGCCTGCGCGGCGCGGAGGCCGCCGCGGTGCTTCGCGGCATCGCGCGGGACCCACGGCTCCGCGCGCTGGAAATCGTGGAGTACGCTCCTGCCCTCGACCGCGACCAGCGCACGGCCCAGCTCGTTCTCAGTCTGCTCTCCTCGGCCCTCGCGCCCGCGGCTCGCGCGCTGCGGATCTCCAGCGCCGCCTGAGCGCGCGGAGATGCCCCAGCTCCTCGGTGGCGCCGCCTACGTTTGGCCCTACTACGTGGGCGGGCTGCTCGCCTACCTGCTGGGCTCGATACCCTTCGGCCTGCTGCTAACGCGGCTCGCCGGACTTGGCGACATCCGCAAGATCGGGTCGGGCAATATCGGCGCCACCAATGTGCTCCGCACGGGACGCAAGGGACTCGCCACGCTCACGCTGTTGCTGGACTTCGGCAAGGGACTGGCGGCGGTCCTGCTGGCGGGCACGCTGGGGCCGGACATGGCGATCTTCGCGGGCTTCGGCGTGCTCCTCGGTCACATGTTCCCGGTCTGGCTGCGCTTCAAAGGCGGCAAGGGCGTCGCCACCGCCGGCGGCGTACTGCTGGCGTTGGACTGGCAGATTGGCGTCGCGGCGCTCGTTACCTGGACCGTGGTCGCTGCGGTGTTCCGCTATTCCTCGCTCGCGGCGCTCGCCGCCTGCATCGCGGCACCCGCCTATACCTATTGGCTTACCGGGAACGTCGGCTTCACCGAAAGCGTGGGACTGATCTCGCTGCTGGTGATCCTGCGCCACCACGCCAACATCGTCCGCCTCGTCCGCGGGCAGGAGAGCAAGATCCAGCTGGGCTCGAAGCCGGAGTGATTTCTCGCGCGTCCGCCGAGATCGTTGACGTGCGCTCAGTTCAGCGTCTTGAAGAATCCCGCCGTCTCGAGTTCGTCGAGCAGTGACAGGTCAAGGAAATTCGCGGGCGTCATGGTTTTGGCCTTGGGGTCGGTCGACTGATCAAGCAGGAACTGCACCGATTTGGGAGTCGGCCGCAGAGCCGCCGGATAGATCGGCGCGTAGTAGTCCCAGGCCAACCCGGCATCGCCTTCGTTGGCTTTCAGGTATTTCTCGAAGACTTCGATGCCACCCGCACGGTCCTTCTTGAACGCTGCTGTCGCCTCGGCGATCGCCTCAAGGTAGGCCTTCACCATCGCCCGCCGCTTGGCGATGGTGCTGGCGAGGGTGGCGTGGACAGCGCTCATGTATTCTGGCGCGAGCTCCGGCAGCTGGGCCAACACGTGGTAGCCGGCGGCCTCCACCTTGGCAACGATCGGCGGCAAGAACGTCGAGGCCGCGATCTGCCCGGCATCGAGCGCAGCGAAACGGTTGCCCTGATTGCCGAGCTGGACCTCGGTCACGCTCGAGTCCGGCAGCCCATTCGTCTTGAGAAAGAGCTTTTCGGCCATCTGAGCCTCGGAGCCGAAGGAGCTGATCCCCCATTTCTTGCCCTTAAGGTCTTGCGGGGTCTGGATGTCCTTAGCAGCGACGACCCTGCCGGCGAGCACGCCGACCAGCGAGCCAACCACGCGGACGTCGACGCCGCTCAGCCCGGCATTGACGACCGAGAAGCCGTCCGCGCCCAGCATGTCGACGCCGCCGCCAACGAGACCTTGCACACCCTTGGCGCCGGAATCGAGGAACACGAAGGTGGTATCGAGCTCGTGCTTTTTGAAATAGCCCTTGTCCTGCGCGTAGAACAGCGGTCCGAAAGAAGCGTCGGCCGAGCTCCAGCCGATGATGACTTTCTCATCGGCCGCCGCGGGCGCTGTGCCGCATAGCACGCCTGCCAACAACGCCGCCACACAAAGGGACACCGGCTTCATGAAACTGGCTGTCGGCATCGAAGGTCTCCCGCGATTTGTCGTTGAAGCTCGGGACCTGCTCAGCCCCAGCCGGTCTCGAGCCGGTTGGCGACGCCGATCTCCGGGATGTAGATGTCGTTGGGCTGCTCGAGGACCATAGCGCTGATCTTAGCGGGGGTCTCTGGCTGGGTCACGCGTTCGGTCGGCGTCCGCGGCCGTCCTAATCCCGGGCGCAGTCCCTGCCCGAGCGTCATCAGGGCAAATTTGCTCATGCTTTAGCCGGTGCGCACGCGCTTGCCGGCGTTCGAGGACGCCAGCACGGCTAGGCTGGTGCTCGACCTGCTCTCCTCGGCCTTGGGGCCTGCCACCCGAGCCATGCCGATCTCAAGCACCGCCTGATCCTTCATGCGCACGCACCCGTCTAGCACCCTTCGCCCGCTTGCGAGGGGATAGGTCGCGCACCCCGGATCGTAATCCGGGGGAGCGGGTGAGGTGGATGCCGGAAGCCGGAGTGTTTTCTCGTCTTTGTTGACGCGTCCGCCGGCTCTCGCGCATGGTGCGCGCCCTATGCCCGCCGCCTCGCGCGCCCTCAATCCCGCCGAACGGCTCGACTGGTTGCGGCTGCTCCGCAGCGAGAATGTCGGGCCCATCACGTTTTACCAACTGCTGCAGCGTTTCGGCTCAGCCGCGGTGGCGCTGGAGGCGCTGCCAAGCTTCGCGCGCAAAGGCGGGCGCCCCGGTGGCATCGCGATCTGCCCGCGGGCCGACGCCCAGCGCGAGCTCACGGCACTCGACAAGGCGGGCGGGCGGTTCATCGCGTGGGGCGAGCCCGACTATCCGCCGGCGCTCGCGGTCGTCGACGATGCGCCGCCGCTGATCTCCGTCGTGGGCGACGCGCGGCTGCTGCAACGCCGCGCCATCGCCGTGGTCGGCGCGCGCAATGCTTCGGCGAACGGCCGGCGCTTCGCCCGGGACATCGCCGCCGAGCTCGGCCGGAACGGGTTCCTGGTGGTCTCCGGCCTCGCGCGTGGCATCGATGCCGCGGCCCATCAGGGTGCGCTCGAGACCGGCACCCTGGCCGTGGTCGCCGGGGGCGTCGACGTGGTCTATCCCGAGGAGAACCGGCCGCTCCACGAAGCCATCGCCGAGCACGGCGTCATCGCGGCGGAGCTGCCGGTCGGCACCGAGCCCCAGGCGCGGCATTTCCCGCGCCGGAACCGCATTATCTCCGGCGTCTCGCTCGGCGTGCTCGTCGTCGAGGCCGCGCTCAAGTCCGGCTCGCTCATCACGGCTCGCTTTGCGCTAGAGCAGGGGCGCGAGGTCTTCGCTGTTCCAGGGTCTCCGCTCGACCCCCGCTGCCGCGGCGCCAACGACCTTATAAGAGGAGGCGCGACGCTCGTCGAAGGCGTGGAGGACGTCCTGAATGCCCTCGGTAGCCAGCTCTCGGACCCCCGCCGACCGGCCTTCACCCGGCCGGTGACCGCACCCCTAACCGGCGGAAACGACAGCGAAAATCAGACGGATGCCGCCCGCGCCAAGGTGCTGGAGGGGCTGGGGCCCAGCCCGGTGCTGGTTGACGAACTCGTCCGGCAGTGCCAATTGTCTCCCGCAATTGTGGCCATCGTGCTCCTCGAGCTGGAACTCGCGGGACGGCTGGAACGCCAGCCGGGCAACCGAGTAACCCTGCTTTAAGACCCATCAGCAACCCTGCGGCTGGTCAAAGCAATTTGCCAGAGTGTCCGTGAACGTCGTCATCGTCGAATCGCCTGCGAAGGCGAAAACCATCAACAAGTACCTGGGCAAGGACTTCACGGTCCTCGCGAGCTACGGCCACGTCCGCGACCTGCCGGCCAAGGACGGCTCGGTGCGGCCCGACGAAGGCTTCTCCATGTCTTGGGAGGTGGCCGACCGCGCGGACAAGCGCCTCAAGGAGATCGCCGCGGCCGTCAAAGGCGCCGACCACCTCTATCTCGCGACCGACCCCGACCGCGAGGGCGAGGCGATCTCCTGGCATGTCCAGGAGGTGCTCCGCCAGCGCAAGGCGCTCGCTGGCGTCGACGTCAAGCGCGTGGTCTTCAACGAGGTAACAAAGGCGGCGGTGCTGGATGCCTTCCGGCATCCCCGCGAGATCAACAAAGAGCTGGTCGACGCTTACCTTGCGCGCCGCGCTCTCGATTACCTCGTGGGCTTCACGCTCTCGCCGGTGCTGTGGCGAAAGCTCCCGGGCAGCCGCTCGGCCGGCCGAGTGCAATCGGTAGCGCTCCGGCTCATCTGCGAGCGCGAGGCGGAGATCGAGGTCTTCAAGCCGCGCGAGTTCTGGAGCGTCGAGGTCGAGTTCCGAACGTCGGATGGCCAGACTTTCACCGCCCGCCTCACCCACCTCGAGGGCAAGCGCCTCGACAAGTTCGATCTCGACAGCGAGGAGAAGGCCAAGGCCGCGGTGGCGGCGATCCTCGCCGAGCCCAATTTCACCGTCGCCTCGGTCGAGAAGAAGCAGGTCCGCCGCCATCCACCGGCGCCCTTCACCACCTCGACCCTGCAGCAGGAAGCCTCGCGCAAGCTCGGCTTCGGCGCCCAGCGCACCATGCGCACGGCGCAGCGGCTCTACGAGGGCGTCGATATCGGCGGTGAGGCGGTCGGCCTCATCACTTATATGCGCACGGACGGTGTCGCGCTCTCGAATGAAGCGATCGCGGCCGCGCGGAGCCTCATCGAGCAATCCTACGGACCGCAGTACCGGCCCGAGAGCCCCCGCGTCTACAAGAGCACCGCCAAGAATGCGCAAGAGGCTCACGAGGCGATCCGGCCGACGGACCTGTTCCGCCGGCCCGAGCAGGTGGCGCGCCACGTCAATCAGGACGAGCGCGGCCTCTACGATCTGATCTGGAAGCGGGCCGTGGCATCCCAAATGGAATCCGCGGTTCTGGACCAGGTTGCGGTCGACATTGCCGGACCCGGCAACCGCACCGTGCTACGCGCGACCGGCTCGACCATCGTGTTCGACGGCTTCCTCACGCTCTATCACGAGGACCGCGACGAGGACGAGGAGGACGAGGAGAACCGGCGCCTCCCGCCCCTCGCCCAGCATGCCGCGCTCGCGCGCGGCGAGGTGACGCCGGCGCAGCACTTCACCCAGCCGCCGCCGCGCTACAGCGAGGCGAGCCTGGTCAAGAAGCTCGAGGAACTCGGCATCGGCCGGCCCTCGACCTACGCCTCGATCATCCAGGTCCTGCAGGATCGCAAATACGTCCGCCTGGACAAGCGGCGGTTCATTCCGGAGGAGCGCGGCCGCATCGTCACGGCTTTTCTCGTGAATTTCTTCCAGCGCTACATCCAATACGACTTCACCGCGGATCTCGAGAATCAGCTCGACGACATCTCCGGCGGCCGCACCGACTGGAAGAAGGTACTGGAGGATTTCTGGCGCGACTTTTCCGCCGCCGTCGCCGGCACCAAGGATTTGCGGGGACAGCAGGTGGTGGCGGCACTCGACGAGGCGCTTGGACCGCACTTCTTCCCCGTGACCGAGATCGGCAAGGATCCGCGCGCCTGCCCCGCCTGCGGCAACGGGCGGCTCGGCATCAAGCTCGGCCGCTTCGGCGGCTTCATCGGGTGCTCGAATTATCCCGAGTGCAAGATGACCCGGCCCCTGAGCCTCGAGCACGCCAACGGCAACGGCGAGCCCGGCTCGGATTTCGTCGGACCACGCGAGCTCGGCAACGATCCCGAGACGGGTCTTCCCGTCACCGTGCGCAAGGGCCCCTACGGCAACTATGTCCAGCTCGGCGTCGGCGACAACGGGGAGAAGCCGAAACGGGCGTCGCTGCCCAAGGGCATGAACCCGAACGAGGTCGCGCTCGAGGCGGCGCTCAAGCTGCTCTCGCTGCCGCGCGAGGTCGGCAAGCATCCCGAGGACGGCGAGCCCATCACGGCAGCGCTCGGCCGCTTCGGCCCCTACATCAAGCACGGCAAGATCTACCGCTCGCTGCCGCCCGAGGACGACGTGATCACGATCGGGCTCAACCGCGCGGTGGCGCTTCTCGCCGAGCCCGCCAAGGGCCGCCGGCGCGGTCCCGAGCCGATCCGCGTGGTCGGCAAGCATCCCGCGGACAACGCCGATATCACGCTCTACAAGGGCCGCTACGGGCCCTATGTGAACCACGACGGCATCAACGCCTCATTACCTGGCGACGTCGAGCCCGAGGCCTTGACGCTCGACGAGGCCGTGCGGCTGCTGACCGAGCGAGCGGAGAAAATGGGCTCGGGCAAGCCGCGGCGGAAGAAGGGAAAAGCCGCAGGCGCCAAGTCCGAGGCGGCACCAAGACCCAAGAAACCGCCCAAGAAGACGAAGACCGCGAAGCCCAAGGCCGGAGCGAGCGAACCCGCGCCGCGACGCCCGAAGCGCGCCGCCGCCGGCTGACCCGACGGTGCCGAAGCAAAAGCCAAAGCGTCCGCCGCGCCGTCTCCCGAGCCGCGCGGAAATCCTCGACTACATCGCCAAGAGCCCGACGCCGCTCGCCCGCCGCGACATCGTGCGCGCCTTCAAGGTCGAGCCCAAGGACCGCCTCGCGCTCAAGGCGCTGATCCGGGAGATCGAGCGCGAGGGTCCGGTGGAGAAAGCCGGCAAGCGACGGTTCAAGCCCGCTGGCCGCTTGCCGCGGGTCGGCGTCATCGAGGTCACCGGCCTCGACCTCGACGGCGAGGTCCTGGCGAAGCCGATCTCCTGGAAGGAGGAAACACCGCCGCCGGCGATCCGGGTGGTGCAGGAGAACGTAGCCACCGCCCTGGGGGTGGGCGAGCGGGCACTCGCCGAACTCAAGCCCCAGGACGACGGCAGCTACGAGGCTCACGTCATCCGCACGCTCGCGGCAGCACCCGAGCGCGTGCTCGGCATCTATCGCAAGATTCATGACGGCGGCCGGCTCGAGCCCACCAACCGCAAGATCAAGACCGAGTTCCGGATCTCGCTCGCCCACGCCAAGGGCGCCGAGGACGGCGAGATCGTGCTCTGCGAGGCGCTGCCTGGCCGCAGGCTCGGCCTCCCCGAGGCGCGCGTCGTCGAACGCATCGGCGACAGCACGCATCCCCGCGCGGTCAGCCTGATCGCGATCACCGATCACGGCATTCCCGTCGAGTTTCCGCAGGCCGCGGTCGCGGAGGCCGAGGCGGCCCAGCCGGTCGGACTCCAAGCGCGAACGGACCTGCGCCAAATCCCGCTGGTCACTATCGACGGTGCCGACGCCCGCGACTTCGACGATGCGGTGTTCGCGGAGCCCGACCCCAAGCGTCCGGGCTTCTGGCACGCGGTGGTGGCGATCGCCGACGTCGGCTGGTACGTGCGGCCCGGCAGCGCCCTCGACAAAGCAGCCCAGCGCCGCGGGAACTCGGCCTATTTCCCCGACCGCGTGGTGCCGATGCTGCCGGAGGCGCTGTCCAACGAGCTCTGCTCGCTGAAGCCGGCGGTCGAGCGCGCCTGCATGGCCGTGCATCTCACCATCGACGGCGAGGGCCGGCTGGTGGAGCACCACTTCGTGCGGGGGCTCATGCGCTCGGCCGCACGCCTCACCTACGAGCAGGTACAGCGGGCCCGCGACGGCAGCCCAGACGCGACGACCGGGCCGCTCGTTAAGCCTGTCATCGCCCCTCTTTACGGGGTCTTCCAACTCCTCGACCGCGCCCGCCAAAAACGCGGGGCCCTCGAGCTCGACCTGCCCGAGCGCCGGGTGGTGCTGGGCGACGACGGCAAGCTCCTGCGGATCGAGCCGCGCGCCCGCCTCGACAGCCACAAGCTCATCGAAGAGCTGATGATCCTCGCCAATGTCGCGGCGGCCGAGACGTTGGAGCGCCTACGGCAGCCCTGCATGTACCGCGTGCACGACGCGCCCGACCCCACGAAGCTCGCGGCGCTCCGGGAGTTCCTCGGCGGGATCGGCGTACCCGGCCTGACGCTCGCCAAGGGCCAAGTCGTCCGTCCCCATCATTTCAACGCGGTGCTGCGGAGAGCCGCCGATACCCCCTATGCACCGCTGATCCATCAGCTGGTGCTGCGCAGCCAGGCGCAGGCCGTGTACTCGCCCCAGAACCTCGGGCACTTCGGGCTGGCGCTTCGGCGCTATGCCCACTTTACCTCGCCGATCCGGCGCTATTCGGACGTGCTGGTCCATCGCGCGTTGATCGCCGGCCTCCGGTTGGGCGAGGGCGGGTTGCCGCCGGTCGAGCCCGATCAATTCGCCGAAACCGCTGCCCATATTTCGGACACCGAGCGGCGGGCCGCCGCCGCCGAGCGCGACGCCCTCGCCCGCTACTCCGCGCTCTACTTGGTTGACCGGGTCGGCGGCGAGTTCGAGGGCCGGGTCAATGGCGTAACCCGAGCCGGCCTGTTCGTGACGCTGAGCGAGACCGGTGCCGACGGGCTGATCCCGATGCGGAACCTCGGCGACGACTTCTACGTCCACGACGAGGCTCGCCATCGGCTGGTCGGGCGCCGTTGGGGCAAGAGCTTCACAATCGGCGATCCCGTCCGGGTCCGACTGGCGGAAGCCAACGCCGTAACCGGAAGCCTCTTGTTCGCCTTGGTTGAGAGTGCCGAGGGTGCCTCCATTAAGCGCGAAGAGCGCCGAGCGGCCGGCACGCAATCTCGGCGCAAGGCTGCCCCCCGTTCGGCGGCCTATCCAAGACGCCGGTAACCCACTATTTCAAACCAATCTTAACCATCGAGGCACAATGCTGGCGTACCCGGCCTGAGTTGAGCGCCCCATGACCGTCCAATATCGCCATCTCCCTGCCCCGGCTGCAGCCGCCCCGGTGCCGTGGCGCTTGGGCATGCGCCGGGGCTTGGCCGGACGCTGCCCCGCCTGCGGGAAGGGGGCTCTGTTCCGCGGCTACGTCAAGCAGCACCCGAACTGTCCCCACTGTGGCCTCGATTTGCTCGCGTACCGCGCGGACGACGCGCCTGCCTACTTCACGATTCTTTTCGTCGGCCATATTCTGGTTGCTGCTATGCTCACGGTCGAGATGGCCTACCACCCGTCCACGACGCTGCACCTGGTCCTATGGCTCCCCCTGACAATTCTGCTCACCCTCGCGTTGCTGCCCCGGGTAAAGGGCGCGCTGATCGGCTTGCAATGGGCGCTCAAAGTCAGGAGCTGAGCCTGCCCCGCCCGCGCTTCGCCGTGGCTCTCGCGGCGGCGGCGCTGCTTGCGCTGGCCGCGTGCGGCGCGTCGTCCAGCTCCGATCACGCGACCAGCCACATCAACACGCGCGACCTCTTCACCGAGGGCTACGACAAGATCTCGTACTACTACATCGAGCCGACGAACGCCGAGCGGCTGGGGATTGCGGGCCTCGGCAAGCTTGCCACACTGGATTCCTCGATCGGCGTCGAGCGGCAAGGCACCGCGATCGTCCTGACACAGAATGGCACGCCGATCGGCCGCTTCGATGCGCCGGAGGCCGGCGATGCATCGGGCTGGGGCGGCGTCACGGCCTCGGCGCTCGAGACCGCGCGCCGGGCCTCGCCCAAGATCGCCTCGACCAACGAGGATCAGCTGGACAAGATCGTGTTCGATGGCGCCATCAGCACCCTCGACCGGTTCTCTCGCTATGCGGCGCCGGACGCCGCGCGAGAGCAACGGGCGGAGCGCAACGGTTTCGACGGCATCGGCGTCACCCTCGACTCGACCGAGACCGAGGTCCGGATCCTCTCGGTCCTGCCGGACGGACCGGCCGAGCACGCGGGCATCAAGCCCGACGACCGCATCATCACCATCGACGGCACGCCGACCTCGACCCTGACGCGCGACCAGGTGGTGCAGCGCCTGCGCGGCCCCTCGGGGAGCCGCGTGGTCGTGGGGATCGAGCGCTCCGGCGCGCCGCAGCCGATTTCGCTGTCGATCGCCCGCGCTCACATCGTGTTGCCCACGGTGACCACCAAGTACGACGGCAAGGTCGCGGTGTTCCGGATCTCCAGCTTCAATCAGGAAACCTACGACCAGCTCGACGACGCCATCGACAAGGCGCGGCGTCAGCTGGGCGGCCGGCCCGCGGGCATGGTGCTCGACCTGCGCGACAACCCCGGCGGATTGCTCGATCAATCCGTCAAGGTGGCGGGCCTGTTCATGGATGGCGGCACGGTGGTCTCGACGACCGGCCGGCTGCTGGAGAGCCGCAAGGTCTATCCGGCCAGCGGCAGCCGGCGCACCGACGGAATCCCGCTCGCCGTGCTGGTGAATGGCGGCTCCGCCTCGGCGTCGGAAATCGTGGCGGCAGCGCTCCAGGATTCAGGCCGCGCGGTGGTGATCGGCACCTCCTCCTACGGCAAGGGGACCGTGCAGACCGTCCTGCACCTCGAGAACGACGGCGAGCTCACGGTGACCTGGGCAAAGCTTCTGACGCCCGAGGGCTATGTCCTGCACGAGCATGGCGTGGTGCCGACCGTCTGCACCGCCGACCTCGGCGACGACGATCAGAGCGTCACGCGGGCGATCCAGATCGGGACGTCGGCGGGTACCGGACTTGCCGGGCGGCCGCGCGCGGCGCTGGACGAGCAGGGCTGGACCGATCTGCGCAAGACCTGTCCGACCCAGCGCGTCGACCGCAGCGCCGATCTGAAGATCGCTCAGCGGCTGCTGCAAGATCCCACGCTCTATTCCCGCGCGCTCTCCGTCACGCCCACGCCACTCTCGCGTACCGCAGCCGCCATCCCGCACCCCTGAGCCGAAGGGGTCTCGACGAGGCGAGCCTGGGCGCAGCGGCGCGCTGGGCGCAGCCGCGATCAGGCGCTGCCGGCGCGGCAGAAGTGCCACTCCTTGCCCGTGCGCGCATAGAGCCCCACCAGGCGATCTTTGCCCGCGTGCTCGACGACCACCTTGAAGCCCTCGCCGGTGCAGATGCCAGAGGCGGCGGCGGGAGCCGGCAGCTTCTTGGACTTCGCACAGTCGGCGAGCCCCGCGGGCGGCGTCGCCGCGGCGGTGGGCTGCTTGCCGTCCACCTCGACGTGGTAGTCCTGCGCCTCGCCGGACTTGACGGTGGCCTTGAGGACGATGCGGCCGAAGCGAGACTTATAGAGCCCGGCATCCTGCTCGCCGTCGGTCATCCCGGAGGCGACCGGGCGGAAAGCGATGGCGGCACAGGCCGGCGGCGTCTTCTGCGGCGGCGCGGCCAAGACGGGGCTCGCAAGCCCCATGAGCGCGATCAATCCGGCTCCAGCGATCCACTTCATGTCTTTGCTCCCTCTCTTGATTAATCCTCGGGCTGCCCGCGATGTCTTCCAGGGATCAACATGGATCAGGCGCTCGCGGCGGCAAAGGGTGCCTTGGTTTTGCCCTCATTTCTACGGAGAGTGCCGACCGAATGCTACCTCGCATCCCTCTGTTCCTGGCCGCCGCCTTGTGGCTGGCCGCGGCCCCCACAACCGCAACCGGCGCCGAGACCGTCGACGCGGCCTTGGTGCTCGCCCTCGACGTCTCCCTCAGCGTCGACGAGCGCGAATATGAGCTGCAACGCGACGGGATCGCGGCCGCCTTCGAGAGCCCGGCGCTGATGGCCGCGGTCTCCGGCGGCAAGAACCACGCCATCGACGTGCTGGTACTGGAATGGTCGGACCCCGAGATTCAGATCGTGACGGTCGACTGGACGCGGGTGAGCGACGCCGCCTCGGCCAATGCGTTCGCGGCGAAGGTGCGGAAGACGAGCCGGAGTTCGCAGGGCCTGACCGCGATCGGAAACGGCCTGATGGCGGCGGGCGCCGCCCTCGAGCGCCTGCCGGACGAGGCGGTGCGGCGCGTGATCGACGTGTCCGGAGACGGCATGGCCAACATCGGCGTCCCGTGCTCGGAGGCGCGGGACGCCCTGCTGGCCAAGGGCATCACAGTCAACGGGCTCGTCATGCTGAATGACGAGCCCTGGGTTGACGGGTACTACAGCGAGAACGTGGTCGGCGGTCCCGGCGCCTTCCTTATGCAGGTGGCGGACTACCGGGAGTTCGCCGCGGCGATCCGGGAGAAGCTGCTTTCCGAGATCGTCGCCCTGCCCCGCCGACGGGACGGCCTTCCGTCTTGATGCAGTAGGTCCTCAAGGGCTGAAAGCCGTTGAAGCCCACCGACGAGTACATCGACGTATAGGCGCCCGTGGAGAGGATCTCGACCTTGTCGCCGACCTTGAGGTCGAGCGGCAGCTGGTACTCGGTCTTCTCATAGAGGATGTCGGCGCTGTCGCAGGTCGGCCCCGCGAGCACCGTCGGCCCCGATGGCCCGCCGTCGGCGGGCGTGCGGATCCGGTACTTGATGCTCTCGTCCATGGTCTCGGCCAGCCCGTTGAACTTGCCGACGTCGAGATAGACCCAGCGCTTGTCCTCGTCGTAGCTCTTGCGCGAGATCAGCACCACCTCGCTCTGGATCACGCCGGCGTCGCCCACGATCGAGCGGCCGGGCTCCACCACGAGCTCGGGCAGGTCGTTGCCGAAATGGCGCGTCACCGCCGCCATCACCGCGTTGGCGTAGGCCTGGATCTCCGGCACGTCGCCGCGGTAGTGGGCGGGGAAGCCGCCGCCGATGTTAACCATGCGCAGGTTGATGTCGGCCTGGGCCAGCGCCGAGAACATGCTGGCCGCGCGGCCGATCGCCGTATCCCACTGCTTGAGGTCGGTCTGCTGCGAGCCTACGTGGAAGGAAACGCCGTAGGGGTCGAGCCCATAGGTCTTCGCCTGCTTCAGCAGGTCGATCGCCATCTCCGGGGCGCAGCCGAACTTGCGCGAGAGCGGCCACTCGGCGCCGTCGCATTCCACCAGGATCCGGCAGAACACCCGGGCGCCCGGCGCCACGCGCGCGAGCTTCTCGAGCTCCGTCTCGCTGTCGAAGGCGAAGAGCCGCACGCCGCGCTGGAAGGCGTAGGCGACGTCCCGCTCCTTCTTGATGGTGTTGCCGAAGGAGATCCGGTCGGCCGAGATGCCTTTGTCGAGCACCAGGTCGATCTCGCCGCGGCTCGCCACGTCGAACGACGAGCCGAGCTCGCGCAGCATGCCGAGCACCTCGTCGGCCGGGTTCGCCTTGACGGCGTAGAAGATCTTCGCGAGGGGCAGGTACCGGCGGAGCAGCTCATAGGCGTCGGCGACCACGTCGAGGTCGACGACGAGGCAGGGGGTGTCGGGCTGGCGCTCGGCGAGGAAACGGGAGACACGCTCGTTCATTGTCAGGAATTCCTTATCGCGCAAGATCGAGGACGGTCGCGCTTGCCGCTGGGCTCAGCGCCGCCGCGCGGCTGGCGTCGCTGGGACAGCCAGGAAATCCGCGGCTTTGCGAGCTTGCAGCGCGACGCGCCCTCCGGATGCCCGGACGCGCAAGCGCCGGGCGCTGGAGAGGCATGGCGTTCCAGGTACGGTGCATGACACCGCAGCCCAGAGCCCGTGGCTCAACTCAAACAACTCGGTTCGATGGAAGCGCGGCGACTGCTGCCGCGGGCAACCCTGTTCAGCCGGTAAGCGGCGTCAGTCCAGGGCGCTGCGGCCCTGCGTCGGATAGCAACCATATCGACCTCCCTCTCGGGACCCGGTCCACGACGACCGGTTCTGCCAAAAAGGACGCGTTACGTCGTTGCATAACCACGATGGGCCATAGGCACGTGCGAATAGCGTCGCGGGTTCGATAAATAAACGCTATTTCGAGCGATGCAAGTACTTCTTTGGGCTCAGAGCGACTTTTTTCTCGGCCGTGACGCGCGTGCATCGGATCGAGTGCGCTCTCGCACAATCGCGCGAGGCTCTCGAGCGCGCCCGCGCGGCCGCGGAGCGCGTCGCGAGACCGCTCGCAAGCCGCATGGAATGGGCACTTCTGCGCTGTCGCGTTGGCGCGCGAGCGGCGACGCCGAGCCCGCCGCGCCGGCGCACACATTAAGAGAGAATAAATTTTGCCGCCGCGTCGCCGAAAATTTTTTCCGCGCGCGAGCATCCCGTCAGCTCCGCCGGGCGCCCGTCGAGACGCCGGCGTGGCGCCGAGCGGAGGCGAGGAAGGCCTCCACCGCCGAGGGTTCGGTGTCGAAGGCGGTCACCAGGCGGATGACCGCGCTCTCTTCGTTGTCCCAGCGGTAAAACTGAAAGCCGTCGGCGTAGAGGCCACGGATTACCGGGTCCGGCATCTCCACGAAGAGCTCGTTGGCCTCGACGGGATGCTGAAGCCGTGCGCCCGGCACGGCCGCGAGCCCCTCGGCGAGCCGCGCCGCCATGCGGTTGGCATGCCCGGCGTTCCGCAGCCAGAGATCGCCGGCGAGATAGGCCTCGAGCTGGGCCGAGAGGAACCGCATCTTCGAGAAGAGATGGCCGCCGCGCTTGCGGCGATAGGCGAAATCCGCGGCCTTCGCGGGATCGAAGAACACCACCGCCTCGGCGGCCATGGCGCCGTTCTTGGTGGCGCCGAAGGAGAGCGCGTCGACGCCCGCGCGCCAGGTGAGGTCGGCCGGCGAGCGGTTGAGCGAGGCGACCGCGTTGGCGAAGCGGGAGCCGTCGACGTGGAGCGCGAGCTTGTGCCGGCGGCACACCTCGGCGATCGCCTCGATCTCCGCAGCCTGGTAGACGGTGCCGGCCTCGCTCGACTGCGTGAGGCTCACGGAAGCGGGCTGAGCATGGTGCACCACGCCGCGTCCCATGATCGCCGCCTCGAGATCGGCGGCCGCGATCTTGCCGTGGGCGCCGTCGAGCATCCGGAGCTTGGCACCGCCCGTATAGAACTCGGGCGCGCCGCACTCGTCGACCTGGAAATGCGCGTCGCGGTGGCCGTAGACGATGCCCCAGGGCGGCGTCAGCGTCGCCAGCGCCAAGGCGTTCGCCGCCGTGCCGGTCGCCACCGGAAACACCGCCACCTCGCGCTCGAACACCTCCGAGAAGCGGCGCGCGAGGCGCTCGGTAACGGCATCGGCGCCGTAGGAGGCCATGGCACCCGCGTTCGCCGCCGCGAGCGCCGCGATGATCTCCGGCGCCACGCCGGTCACGTTGTCGCTGCTGAAATTCATGACCAGTCTCTCAAGAAAAAAGGACGCGATGGAATTCCTCTCCGCCCTTCAGGGCGGAGAGGCTAGGTGAGGTGGGTCGCGACGCCGCAAGATCGGCGATCGTGGAGTCTTCCACGGCGCCCCGCCTCACCTCACCTCTCCACCCCTGAGGGGTGGAGAGGAAGAATGTCGTGGGCAGAGCGAAGGCTTTCGTGTCCTGCGTCACTGGCTCTTCTCGTGGTCCAGCTTGATGCGGCCGAGCTCGGTGCCGGTGGCGGCGTCGAGGACGAGCAGCATCTCGCTGCCGTCCGACAAATCCAGCCGGAGCAGGATGCGGTCGCCCGCGCCCTGCACTTCCATCACCAAAGAGTCCGCCGGCAGCATCACGGCCGTCGTGCCGAAGGGCGCCACATGCGTCGCGGCGGCAGCCGCGGGCGGCGTCGCGCGCTGGGTCATCCGGCTCATGATGGTGACGACCACGACGACGACGCCCGCCACCAGCAGGACGCCCATCACCACCACCAGGACCTTGAGAGCGCGCATGGTTCGGGTCCACTCTGGCGGCCCCATGACCGCAGCCCCCACGGACGAGCCTGTCGCACCCGAGCGCGTGCTGAGCGCGACCGTCGAGGCCGCCGAGCGGGGGGAGCGCCTCGATCGATTGCTGGCGCGGCGCTTCGGAGATCTCTCGCGCACCCGCCTCAAGCATCTCGTCGAGGCCGGCCTGGTGTCCGTGGACGGCGCGACCATAAAGGACCCCTCCCTGAGGGTCAAACCGGGCCAGCGCTGCGCGGTCACGCTGCCGGCGCCGGTCGCGGACGCGCCCGAGGCGCAGGCGATGCCGCTCGACATCCGTTACGAGGACGCGGACCTGATCGTGCTGGAGAAGCCCGCCGGCCTGGTCGTGCACCCCGCGCCCGGCAATCCCGACCGCACGCTGGTGAACGCGCTCCTCGCCCATTGCGGCGACAGCCTCGCGGGGATCGGCGGCGTGCGCCGGCCCGGGATCGTGCACCGGCTCGACAAGGACACCAGCGGCCTCATGGTGGTGGCGAAGACCGATCGCGCCCACGCGGCGCTCGCCGCCGACTTCGCGGCACGCCGGATCGAGCGCGCCTACCTGGCGGTCACCTGGGGCGTGCCGCAGCCGCGGGAAGGCGAGATCTCCGGCGCCATCGGCCGCAACCCCGCCAACCGCAAGACCATGGCGGTGGTGAGCCGCGGCGGCCGGGCGGCGATCACGCGCTACCGCGTGCTCCGCCTCTTCAAGGACGTGGCGGCGCTGGTGGAGTGCCGGCTCGCCACCGGCCGCACCCATCAAATCCGCGTCCACCTGGCCGCCCATGGGAACCCGCTCATCGGAGACCCCGTTTATGGCCGCAGCCGGGGACGGCGGCGGGCGTTGGCGGACTCCATCCGGACCGCCCTCGAGGCGTTTCCGCGCCAGGCACTGCACGCCGCGAGCCTGGGCCTGAAGCACCCTGCGAGCGGCGAATGGCTGCAATTCCAAAGTCAATTACCTAGCGATATGAAAGAGTTAATAGATATCCTAGAGAGAGTGTAAGGTTGGACAAAACCTGACCACAATGGTAGGATAATGAAACTGACGAAGGGCGAAGCGCGTGATGCTTCGCCCTGTAGCGTCTCAAGGAGCGGACCACATGGCGAGCGTTGCCACTGTTCCCACCATCTCCTCGGAGGGCGGGCTTTCCCGCTACCTCCAGGAGATCCGCAAGTTCCCGCTGCTGGACCAAGGCGAGGAGTACATGCTCGCCAAGCGCTGGCGCGAGCACGAGGATCCCGAGGCCGCCCACCGTCTGGTGACCAGCCATCTCCGGCTCGTGGCCAAGATCGCCATGGGCTATCGCGGCTACGGCTTGCCGCTCTCCGAACTCATCTCGGAAGGCAACGTCGGCATGATGCAGGCGGTGAAGCGCTTCGATCCCGACCGCGGCTTCCGGCTCGCGACCTACGCGATGTGGTGGATCCGCGCGGCGATCCAGGAATACATCCTGCACTCCTGGTCGCTGGTGAAGATGGGCACCACCGCGGCGCAGAAGAAGCTGTTCTTCAACCTGCGCAAGCTCAAGGGCCAGATCGAGGCGATCGAGGAAGGCGACCTCACGCCCGAGCACGTCAAGAAGATCGCGACGGAGCTCGACGTGCCCGAGGCGGACGTCATCAGCATGAACCGCCGGCTGATGGGCCCCGATCATTCCTTGAACGCGCCCGTGCGCGCCGATGGCGACGGCGAGGGCGAGTGGCAGGACTGGCTGGTGGACGAGCGCGAAGACCAGGAGACCAGGCTCGGCGACCGCCAGGAGCTCGGCATCCGCCGCGATCTCCTCGCCAAGGCGATGACGCTCCTGAGCGAGCGCGAGCGGCACATCCTCATGGAGCGCCGGCTCAAGGACAACCCGACCACCCTCGAGGACCTCTCCCAGGAGTTCGGCATCTCCCGCGAGCGCGTCCGCCAGATCGAGGTGCGCGCCTTCGAGAAGCTGCAGAAGGCGATCAAGCAGGGCGCGCTCGAGCGGCGGCTCGCACCGACGGTATAAGCGGCGCGCGGCTCCGGCAGGATCGGGGCGCGCGGATACACTCCGGCTTCGAGGCCGACCGCGCTCGCGGGCATGCCGCGAGCGCGCTTCGGCGTGCGCAAAGATTGGCTTTGCCCTGCCGAAATTGGCTTTCGAATTGGCTTTGCCGAGGCACCTCTCGTTGATTCCATTCAAAGAATTGGCTTTGATTTGCAGGATTTGATTTTTCGCGAGCGCCTGGACCTTTCGGGACTCAGCATCCCGATCACTGATGCCTCCGTCGCCAAATTGGGTTCGTTTCGCAAAATTTGGTTTTGACCGCACCGACCCTGTCCTTATCTCGGTTTGACCGTACGCCTATGCGACCGTAGCTTGCGTACGCATGATGAGATGTGGCGACCGCGCCTCCGCAATTCAAGAGGCCGGGGCACCGCCCCCTTGGACAGGCGGCACTGCATAACGCTGGCGCACAAGCTGAGAGTGTTCGACTATTCGGTCGGAGGCTCCAATGCTTGGAACGGCACAGCGTCTCGTTCCCCCCACGTCGTCGGAGCCCCGGACGGAGCCAGGCGCACTCGACCGCAGGCGGCTCGGCCTTCTCGCAGTGTGCACAGTGCTGTCGATGATCGCCCGCTATGCCAGTGGGACCGCCGGACGGGAGGCTTCATGGGTAGCACTCGCGAACGACTTCGCGATCCCGGTCGTGGCACTTATCGTCGCGGCGGCGGCGCTACGCGCAGTCGATCTGCTGATGCTGCGCCACCGGATTTCCGCTGAGACGGCGCGTTCCGAGTACCTCTCGGCGGAGATTCGTGGCGTACTCGAGGACCGCTTTCATGGGGTAACCGACCGCGCCCGGCAAGTGGACGCGGCAGATCTCGTCGATCGCGCGCTTGGTAAGGATCGGCGCGCGTCGGCGCAAGGGCGGCCGGGCTCGACAGCCGGCGCTTGAGCGATGGCGTCGCGGCAGCGCCGCGTTCGCAGACGGGGCGATCGCACCTCGCCCCGAGAGATCTCCAGGATCTGACCGACACGCTGGTTCGAGATTCTGCGGCGATTTTGGGTTGACTCAGCGTCGATCCGAGAGTGCCCGGAAGTCTGGTCCAGCCCGAAGAAATTTACCGATGGTTGGACATTCTCGACGACGCCAGGGACCTCGAGCTCCGGGTCGCGCCGCCGCTCGGTCAGTACATACGCAGCGTTGGTACCACCGCCGGCGCCGTTATCGGCTTGGCGTTCGCCTTTACCGGGCCAGTCTTCGGCGTGGTGGTCGCGACTGTGGGTGTTTATATTTTTCACGCTGACCCCACTCGTTGGCTCGACCTCAGTAAACGCTTGGGGAGGGCGTTCGCGCCTTCAAGTTCGAGCCCAAGCTTGCCCTTCTCATGATAGAAAAACTCCACCATACTACCCAATGGGTAGTCGGCGCGGTCGATAATCCGGCGACTGAGGGATATGATACCGACGGGTCTACTTGACGCTTTCCGGAGTTGGTCAGATGCCAAGTGATCCCGCGATCGAGGGGAATGATATGCAGCACGCCGTGCGCAACTCCTTTGCAAACCCGGAGCAACTGACTCGACTAGGGTCTGGACTCACAGCTTGATCCAATAGAGTG
>DATNIT010000287.1:0-5340 GCA_035604335.1 Allostellaceae bacterium
GCCGATCCGGATCGATGGACCCGAGGGACACCTGCTGCGCAAGAAGGGCACGCCCACGATGGGCGGGTTCCTGATCCTACTGGCGGTGACGGTCTCGACGCTGCTATGGGCCGATCTCACCAATGCCTATGTCTGGATCACCCTGCTGGTGACGGTCGGTTTCGGAGCGATCGGATTCTTCGACGACTACCGGAAGCTCACGCGCCGCTCGTCGCGCGGCCTGTCGAGCCGCGGCAAGTTCCTGGCGCAGGTCGTGCTGAGCGCCGCGGCGACGGTCGCGGTGATCTACGTCACCCGCGAGCCGCTCGGCACCTCGCTCGCGGTGCCCTTCTTCAAGAGCATTTTGCCCGACATCGGCTGGTTCTTTCTGCCGGTCGGGGTGCTCGTGATAACCGGCGCCTCCAATGCGGTTAATCTGACCGACGGCCTCGACGGCCTCGCGATCGTGCCGGCGATGATCGCGGCGAGCTGCTTCTCGTTGATCGCCTACCTCGTCGGCAACCTCAACTTCGCCAATTATCTGCAGCTCCAGCACGTGCCCGGCACCGGGGAGCTCGCGGTGTTCGGTGGCTCGATGGTGGGTGCGGCGCTGGGATTCCTCTGGTTCAACGCGCCGCCGGCGATGGTGTTCATGGGCGACACCGGCTCGCTCTCGATCGGCGGCGCGCTCGGCATCATTGCGGTCATCACCAAGCACGAGATCGTACTCGCCATCATCGGCGGGCTCTTCGTGCTGGAGACGGTGTCCGTGATCATGCAGGTCGCGAGTTACAAGCTCACGGGCAAGCGCGTGTTCCGCATGGCGCCGCTGCACCATCACTTCGAGAAGAAGGGCTGGGAGGAGCCCACCATCGTCATCCGGTTCTGGATCATCGCCTCGATCCTCGCGATCGCCGGCCTCGCGACGTTGAAGCTGAGGTGAGCGCGATGATTCCCGTGACCGCATACGATGGAAAGGATGTCGCCGTGTTGGGCCTCGCGCGGACTGGCCTCGCGGCCGCTGCGGCGCTCAGGGCCGGTGGTGCCCGCGTCCACGGCTGGGACGACGCGGCGCCGCGGCGCGAGGCCGCCGCCGCCGAGGGCGTCCCGATCGCGGAGCCGGCGACGCTCGACTGGTCGCGCATGGCGGCTTTGGTGATGTCGCCGGGCATTCCGCATACCCACCCGAAGCCGCATCCCGCCGCCTCTGCGGCGCGGCACGCGAACGTGCCCGTGATCGGCGACATCGAGCTGCTGGTCCGCAGCGCGCCCGGTGCGCGCTACGTGGCGGTCACCGGTACCAACGGCAAATCGACCACCACCGCGCTCATCGGCCACATCCTCAAGGAGAGCGGCAAGGCGGTCGCGGTCGGCGGCAATCTCGGCACGCCCGTGCTGTCCTTCGCGCCGCTGGGCCCGGACGGGATCTACGTGCTCGAGATGAGCTCGTACCAGCTCGAGCTCACGCAGTCGCTCGCCTGCGAGGTCGCGGTGCTGCTCAACGTGACGCCCGATCATCTCGAGCGGCACGGCGGCATGGCCGGCTATGTCGCAGCCAAAGAGCGCATCTTCAACAACCAGACGCCGAGCCAGGCGGCAGTGGTCGGCGTGGACGACGAGACCTGCCGCGGCATCGCGGACAGGCTCCGGCGCGAGAAGCGGCAAGCCGTGGTGCGGATCTCCGCGGAGGGCGCCGTCGAGGGCGGCATCTATGTCGCGGATGGAGTCATGACCGACGCGACCCGCGCGCAACCCGCGCGTGTGGTTGACATGCGGCGCGCGACCCGGCTGCCCGGCCGGCACAACTGGCAGAACGCGGCGGCGGCCTTCGCGGCGGCGCGCCGGGTCGGAATTCCCGCCGCGACCGCGGCGGCCGGCATCGAGAGCTTTCCCGGGCTCGCTCATCGCCAGGAGCTCATCGCGACCGTGGATGGCGTGCGCTACGTCAACGACTCCAAGGCAACCAACGCGGACGCGGCGGCGCGGGCACTGATCTGCTACGACGCGATCTATTGGATCGCGGGCGGCGTGCCCAAGGCGGGCGGCATCGAGCCGCTTCGCCCGTTGTTCCCGCGCATCCGCCACGCTTTCCTGATCGGCGAGGCCGCGGAGGCTTTCGACCGCACGCTCGGCGATGCGGTTTCGCATACACGCTCCGGTGATCTCGCCACGGCGGTCGCGCAAGCGCAAGCGGCGGCGCGGAGAGAGCGGGTCGACGGCGCTGTCGTGCTGCTCTCGCCGGCCTGCGCGTCCTTCGATCAGTTCGCGAACTTCGAGGCGCGGGGCGAGGCGTTCCGCGCGCTCGTCGGCGATATCGCGAGGCGGCCATGAGCTTCGCCCGCGTCGATCAAAGCCCAATCGCCCAGTGGTGGTGGACCGTCGATCGCTGGACCTTGGCGGCGCTGATGGCGCTGATCGGCTTCGGCGCCCTTCTGGTGATGGCGGCGAGCCCTGCGGTGGCCGACCGCATCGGGGCGGACAACCTGCACTTCGTGAAACGCTTCTTCGCGGTGCTTCCGCTCGCCGTCTCCGCGGTGTTCATCGTGTCGCTGCAGAGCCCGCGCGCGGTACGCCGCATGGCGGTTCTGGGATTCGCGCTCGCCATGGCGCTGCTGGCGCTCACCTTCGTCATCGGAGTCGATATCAAGGGCGCGCGGCGGTGGATCAATCTCGGGGGATTCGCGTTGCAGCCGTCGGAGTTCGTCAAGCCGACGTTCGCGGTGGTCGCCGCGTGGCTGTTTGCGGAGCAGCGCGCCCATCCCCGCTTTCCCGGCAATGCCATTTCGCTGGGGTTGTTCCTGCTGGTGCTGGCCATGCTGGTGAAGCAGCCGGACCTCGGCATGGCCGCGGTGGTCTCCGCGGTGTGGTTGACGCAATTCTTCCTCGCGGGTCTCCGTCTCTACTGGGTCGCAGTCGGCATGGGCTGCGGCGCCATCGGGGTGGTCGCGGCCTATTTCACGCTGCCTCATGTCGCCGCGCGCATCGACCAGTTCTTCGACCGCGGCGGCGGCGACGGCTATCAGATCAATCGGTCGATGGAGGCTTTCACGAACGGGGGGCTCTGGGGCCGCGGCCCCGGCGAGGGCACCGTCAAGGGTTCGCTCCCCGACGCCCATGCCGATTTCGTCTTTGCGGTGGCGGGCGAGGAACTCGGCTTGATCGTCTGCCTCGTCATCGTCGCGCTTTTTGCCTTCGTGGTGCTGCGCGGATTCACCCGCGTGCTCCAAGAGCCGAATCTTTTCGTCATGCTGGCGGCGACCGGCCTGTTCGCTCAATTCGGCCTGCAGGCCATCATCAATATGGCCTCGACCCTGCATCTCATGCCCACCAAGGGCATGACGCTGCCGTTCATCTCCTACGGCGGCTCCTCGATGGTGGCGATCGGGCTCGGCATGGGAATGGCCCTCGCGCTGACACGACGGCGCTTCGGCGGGGTCGAGACATGACCGGCACCGGCCTCGTGGTCCTCGCAGCCGGCGGCACCGGCGGCCATATGTTTCCGGCGGAAGCGCTGGCGCGGGCGCTGCTGACGCGCGGGCGGCGCGTGGCTCTGATGACGGACAGCCGCGGCGAGGCCTTCGGCGAGCGCCTGCCGGGCGTGGCGCTGCATCGCATTCGCGCGGGACGGCTGAGCGGCAATCTATTCCGCAAGGCTCTTGGCCTGGTCGAGCTTGCGCTCGGCACCCTCGAGGCCGGTCGGCACCTGCGCGCGCTCGCACCCGCCGCCGTTGTCGGCTTTGGCGGCTATCCCTCGGTGCCCACCATGCTGGCGGCGGCTCGGCAGAAGCGGCCGACGGTAATCCACGAGCAGAACGCGATCCTTGGGCGCGCGAACCGGTTGCTGGCCGCGCGGGCGCGGCGGATCGCGACCTCCTTCGCGGAGGTCGTTGGCCTGAACCCGGTCGATCGCGGTCGCGTGGTCGAGACCGGAAACCCCGTGCGGCCGGCGGTGACGGCCCTGCGCGGCACTCCTTATGTTGAGTCGCGCGGCGATGCAGCCTTTGAGCTCCTGGTGTTCGGCGGTAGCCAGGGCGCCCGTATCCTGAGCGCGGTGATGCCGGAAGCGGTGGCGCGGCTGCCGGAGCCTTTGCGCCGGCGGCTCAAGCTCACGCAGCAGGCGCGGCCAGAGGATCTCGAGGCCGTGCGCGCAGCCTATGCCACGAGTGGCATCAGCGCGGAGATCCGTCCGTTCTTCGACGACGTGCCGGCGCGACTTGCGCGGGCGCAACTGGTGATAGCGCGTTCCGGTGCCTCGACCGTGGCGGAGCTCACGGTGATGGGCCGCCCGGCGATCCTTGTGCCATATCGCCACGCCGCCGATGACCACCAGACAGCGAATGCCCGCGCGCTTGGATCTGCTGGCGCGGCCTGGGTGATGAGCGAGGCGGCATTCACCGCCGACGCGCTCTCAGAGCGCCTCGCCGCGCTGATGGATGCGCCGGAGGCTCTGGCGAAGGCCGCGCGCGCCGCGCACGGTCTTGGCCGCCCGGACGCGGCGGAGCGGCTTGCCGATCTCGTGCTGGCGACGGCGGGCGAAGCCGCCGGGGAGGCCGTGGCATGAAGGCGCTGCCTCTTCACATCGGCAAGCTGCACTTCGTGGGCATCGGCGGTATCGGCATGAGCGGCATCGCCGAGATCCTGCACAACCTCGGCTACGCCGTGCAGGGCAGCGATCTCGTGGACGGTGCCAATGTGCACCGGCTGCAGGAGCTCGGCATCCACGTCGAGATCGGCCACAAGCCCGAGAACTTGGCCGACTCCCAGGTGGTGGTGATCTCCTCGGCGGTGAAGGCCGACAATCCCGAGGTCGTGGCGGCGCGCGCGCGGCTCCTTCCGGTGGTCCGGCGCGCGGAGATGCTCGGCGAGCTGATGCGCCTCAAGTGGTCGATCGCGGTCGCGGGCACCCACGGCAAGACCACGACCACCTCGATGATCGGCGCGCTCCTCGACGCGGCGCAGCTCGATCCCACCGTGATCAACGGCGGCATCATCAACGCCTACGGCACCAATGCGCGGCTCGGCGCCGGCGACTGGATGGTGGTGGAGGCGGACGAGAGCGACGGCACCTTCGTAAAGCTGCCGGCGACCATCGCCGTGGTCACCAACATCGATCCCGAGCACCTCGATTTCTACGGCACCTTC
Organism: Allostellaceae bacterium; assembly: GCA_035604335.1. Taxonomy (GTDB): domain Bacteria; phylum Pseudomonadota; class Alphaproteobacteria; order ATCC43930; family CGMCC-115725; genus DASZHJ01. Next base: position 5,122 of record DATNIT010000287.1, read on the forward strand.
GAGGCGGAGCAGCATGCCTTCGAGACCTTTGTCGCGAACATCCCGTTCTACGGCTTCGCCACGCTCTGCATCGACCACCCGGTGGTGCAGGGCCTGATCCCCAAGCTCGCGGAGCGGCGCGTCGTGACCTACGGGCTCTCGCCGCAAGCTGATGTGCGCGCCGTCAACATCGACATCGGCCGCGAGGGCGCGCGCTTCGACGTGGTGATCACCGACCGG
>DATNIT010000288.1:0-4687 GCA_035604335.1 Allostellaceae bacterium
GGCCTTCACGAGCGCAAACGCCATCGCTAAACTCTCAATCGTCGCAGCATGCTGTGGCATCGGGGTGCTCCTTTTGTGCACCTTGGTCGGCCACAGGGGAGTACCCCTTTCTTGCCCTGACACACAGACTGTTACGTCACCGGAAGGGGGTGCGTATGTTGACGGTCCGCTTGAGGTCTGCCAAGCTGGCCCATTGGTCTGATGCCGGCGGCTCCTCGAAGGAAGACGGTCGAGCGGAAAGTCGACTTGTGGATGGACCTCGAGGCAAATGTACGACGGGGCTCCGGCTTGGCAGCCGCAACCCCCTCCAAGAATCATCGCTCCCCTCGCAATCTCCTCTGTTTCGGGCTCATGTGCATCTCGCCGGCACTATGGTCCGTTGTACATGCTGCGAATCACGATCGCATCATCTATCACGATAGGTGTCTGGCTAATTTCCCGATGATGTTCGCGGTCGCGAAGTACATAAGGTGCGCCGGCATGCCAGACTGGCTCGCGGGATCGATGAACGGCCGGCCGACCCCTTTGCGGAACTGACCATGGACGAGACCGCTCGCCGATCTGACCGTTCCTGGCAGCTCGCACTCGCGATTCTCTATCTCGGATTCTACGCTTGGATGCTTGTCGCCGGCCACGGCATGCCATATGTCATGGATGCCAACGAGTCCTTCTCGATCTACTGGCACGCTTATAATCTTTTTCATTTCAATATTGGAGACTCGCTGGGTATTACGGACGAGTCCTTCAGCCCGTACGCCGCGGCACATCCCTATCTTTACACCCATCAAGGCAATTTCCCGCGGCTCTTCGGCTTTCTGATCTATCTACTCGGCGCGCGCACCATCCAATCCCAGGTGGCGGTAACCACGGCAATCGTCGGGACGGCAGCGTTCGTGCTTGCATACCGTTATTTCGCACGGATCGCCGAGCCCCGCTTTGCCGTGATCTATTGCGCGCTTTTGGCGACCGACTACGTTCTCTATGGGCAGTGGCACGTTGTGACGGACCGCGTCTGGTCCGGGTTTTTCGTATTCGCACTCTTCAGCTGTCTGCATGATGCCGGCGGTGAGCTGCGGCGCCGGGCTCTCGCGTTCCTCTTCTTGATCGGAGTCGGTCTGTTCTACAACGAGCTGGCGTTCGCCGGAATGCTGTCGATTGCCGGCGTGCTTTACGCCGTCATGATATTCTGGCGGCGGCCAGCGTTGGCGGCGAGCGCGATCGCGAGCTTCGTCGCGGGCGGGCTCTCGGCGTTGACGATCTTGTTCGCTCAGTTGAGCGCGCGCTTCGGCACCAATGTCGTCTTGACGGATCTCTTCTACACCTTCGTCGCCCGCAACTTCGCCAACGACCCGGCCGGTCGCGAGGCCGTCCGCTCGTTCTTCGAGACGCACCAGATCGCCTTTTGGCCGCAATACGTCAACGGCGACCTCTATCGCAATTTCAAGGAGTTCATTTTTTCGCTCAGCCACTACGATCTGCAAGTCTATACGCCGATTTTCTGCCTGGTCACGGCCCTCGTGCTCGTGGGATGGGGTCTCGGGGCTGGCCGCACCGGCTCTGCAATGCTCGAGCCGTCGGCCGAGCGCGTGCAGAACGCCCCATCACAGGCCCGATCGCCGGGACAGCGCGCGACCGACCTCATTCTCCTCATTCATCTCGCGGTCGCGCTTTTTCTCGTCCTCCGGCCGATCGCGATTGGCGAGGGCGTGTTCGCGCTCTATCCGGCATCTGTTGTGCGTGGCGGCGTGCCGGCGGGACTTCACGTCTCGCCGGGAACGATCGTCGCCGCGCTGGCAGCGATCGCCGGCGCATTGTCGATCGTTAAAGTGAGCACTGGAAGCTGGTGGGCGACAACCCGTCTGTCACCCTGGGCGGCACTGAGGCTGTTGGCGCTCCTCATCGTCACGGGAGCCGCCTTGGGTTGGCAAAGACTGCTCTATAAGGGCGGCGGAGGGGCGGAACTCGCTGACATCTGGATGCTTCCGCTTGCAGCACCCTGGGCGCGAACCGCGGCGCGTTTGGCCGTGGCAACCGCGCTGGTTGTGGCGATCTTAATGGCAATGGGCGGCGAACGCGCACTCATCGCAGGCTCATGTAGAGACGTCTTCGCGCGGATCGGACGCTTCGTCATCGCCGGGCTCGCCGGCTACACCGTGGTCTATTGGCTATCGCCGGGCATCGTCTTGAGCGGCTTTCAGTGGCGTTATGCACCCTTCGTCGTCTTCTTCCTATGTGCGGTGCCGGCCTGCGCGTTCTATGTGCTTGTTCTTGCAGCGGGGCGGTTGCGCGCCGTCTGGCATGAGGGGCAAGCCGGCGAGGCCGCGATGAGCCTCGCGGCGGCGGGCTTGCTGTTGGCAGGGCTCACCTATTGGGTCGGCCTGCAGCTGAGCTATGTCCGGCTCCTGCCGCCTGACCATGGCAGCTTCTTCCGGCGGCTCGCCGCCCCGCCTTTCCGCGGCCACAGCTTCGTCTCCAACAGCTATACCGCGCCGCTGACGGCCTTCACCGACGACTGGGCGTACGCGGATACAATGATCGGCAAGGGTGGCGTCGTGCTGACCTCGAAGGGCTATGTGCTTCACCGTGATATGCGCTCCTATCTCTGGTTCGCGGACCGGGGCCGCAATTCCGCCTACGCCTTCCCGGACTTTTATGCATGCTTCGTGCAGCAAAACCTCGCCAGTGCTGCGGCGCGACGAGTGGCGCAACAGCACGGCTGGCAACCCGCCGGAGGCTGTTCGATGTTGCCGCTTATTGCCGAGGCCGGCCGGCCGGGCGCGGTGCTGCGCAATGAGGTGTTCGCCCGCGATGCGCCGGATCGAGACTATTGGGCGGTGATCCGCCTTGATTCGGACTCCCCGCCTTTCGTGCGCACAATTGAAGCGGCGGTGCAAGCGGATGGAGCAGGGGGGCATCGGGTCGTCTACAGCGCCGCCGCCGGGCAGCAGCAGGGCAAGCCCTTAGTGTCGCCGCTCGCCGAACTCATGGCCGTGCCGGATGACAGCTCGTGCGAGCTCGATCCCGAACGCCTCGTGACGCTGGCCAAGAGCGAGGACGGCGCGCCGTTTTCCCTGTCGCCCGATTTCACAGGCACGCTCGCATTGCGCTACACGCCGCGCACGGCCACGCGAGCCGGCCAATCGGTGCTTTCGCGACCGTGGCGAGTGACGCCGGCCGGAGCCGAGCCTTGCCCCTGGCCGGCTGTCGATTACAGCTTCGCCGAGTCGGGCTCGTCGTCGACGTGGCTGTTGGACGGCTGGGGCGACCCCGAGCCCTGGGGTACTTGGACGGTTGGGCCGGTGGCGCGGCTCGTGCCGGATATTCACACGCTTCCCGACCACGGCTTGGTGCTGACGGTCATGGCCACGCCTTTCGTGACGCCGGCCCATCCCTCCGTGGAGGCTTCGCTCCAGGTCAACGATGTGGCGGTCGGGCATCTGATTTTTGCTCTCGGCCTACCCGACCGGCCCCACTCGGTTTTCGTTCCGAGGGCCGCGTTGGAGCGCAATATGCCGCCCGAAATACGCCTTGTCATAACGGATCCGGCGTCGCCGCTGACGCTCGGAATGTCCTCCGACGAAAGGCTGCTTGGGCTGGGACTGCGCCGGATGCAGTTGGCCGAGGGAGCGGAGGAGCCGGCAATGCTCGTCGAGCCGGGCGAGGACCTCGATTTCTCGGCCGGCGGCCGTGCCGTCGCGGCCCTGGGGGAGGGATGGATCGCGGCCGAGCCTAGAGGGAGCTGGAGCATTGGCCACGCGGCTGACATCCGGTTCAGGCTCGCCCACACGATCGGCGGCGGCGCAGTCCTGCGGATCGTGGGCGCACCCCTCTTGACCGCGCGCCGCACCACGGCCTCGGTCGACCTCGCTGTCAACGGAAGCGCTGTTGGCTCGATCCAATATCGCCTCGGCGAACAGGAGAGCGAACGAGTTGTCAGGGTCCCCGGTGTGGCTTTGGCGCAGTCGGCGCAATCGGTGGTCTCGCTCACCCTGCACATGTCCGACGCGAGATCGCCGAAGGAGCTCGGCCTTTCCGACGATCCGCGCCCTTTGGGATTCTTCCTGCGCCAGCTGCGGCTCGATCCTGTGCAGTGAGGGGCGGCACTTGCATGTAAGCGGAAATCAATTCCGTCGCGCAGGCTCGAGACGTTTCATGGTTTCCGCTCCGGTCCATTGACGGGTCACCTACCGTCTGCCAAGTTGGCCCGCTCCGATGGAGGCGACTTCTATTTGGAGCGAGTTGTGATCGTGGGCGGGGCGATGGACGAGCGACATTTGAGTTGACGATGGCCATGGAGTCACGCGCGCGGCACATGTCCAGTTCGGCATCCATGCCTTTTTCGGAAGTCCGTGCCGCTCGAAGCGATCCGTGGTGCTTCGGCCTCATGGCCGGCGTGCTGGCGCTGTGGCTGATCGTCCACGGTCTATTTTGGGGGCGTCTCATTTACCATGACGCCTGGATTTACAACTTTCCAGAGATGTTCGGCATTTCGAAGGGCATGGCCTGCGCCGGCCTGCCGGAATGGCTCGGAAAAATCGACTCCGGAACGCCCGTCAGCATCTATACCACGAGCGACACCATTACCAATCCGCTCCGGCTCGCGCTGCTTTTCTTCATGAGCTGCTTGAAGCCGAGCGTTGAGGCCGCGGTCTATCTCCAAAAGGCGCATATCTTCATCCTCTATCTG
>DATNIT010000289.1:0-9520 GCA_035604335.1 Allostellaceae bacterium
TGGCCCAGTGTCTCCAGATCATTATCTAGCACCGGCAGCCCGATGAGATCCCCCACCCTGACCTTTTGAGGAAAGCGGCGACTCATCCGCTCCTCGGGCGTCTCGGTCTTGGCGGGAACCGCGGCAGCGTCTTGCTGGGCCAGCAGCACCGGGCGCTCAAGCGGCGTTGCGTGGGGCGTCGATGCGATCAGGCTGAATGTTGCGCAACTTGCAAGCGCCGTTGCCGTTAGCCGCCGCATTCGAACCTCCGTCGCCTGCGACAAAGCACATGCACAACACAGGATCATCCACTTCACGGATTCGTGTGCGAATTTTATCAAAATCCCGCATCCGGCCACAAGAAGTTCAGCGGGGCTCTATTGACTTAACTGTTTCGCATTCCTAACGTCAAGCGGCCGTTCCTTGAAGAGCGCGGCGCGGCTCGCTCTTGAGCGAGGGTCCTCGAGATGACCGTTGACGATGTCGCCTCGACCAAGCACCGAGGGCGAAAGCTGCATCCCGCTCCGATCCGGGTCATGCATTGGATCAATGCCTTGGCCATGTTCGTCATGATCGGGAGCGGCTGGAAAATCTACGACGACGATGTCATCTTCGGTTGGCTGCACATTCCGGAAGCGCTCACGATCGGCCGCTGGGCCCAGCACGGTTTGCAATGGCACTTCTTCGGAATGTGGATGCTCGTCATCAACGGTCTTGCGTACGTTGTCTATGGACTTGCATCCGGGCGCTTTCGGCGGATGCTGGTGCCGGTCCATTGGAGCGAACTTCTCGCTGAGTTCAAGGATGCGCTTCGCCTGCGCCTCTCACACGACGATTTGACCCGATACAATGCGGTGCAGAAGCTGCTCTATATCGGCGTGATCTGCGTCGGGTTGCTGACCGTGATATCGGGCCTCGCCATTTGGAAGCCGGTCCAGTTTTCGGAATTGTTCGCTCTCTTTGGCAGCTTCCAAAACGCACGGCTCGTTCATTTTCTGTGCATGACCGCGATCGTCCTTTTTGTCCTTGTCCATGTCGCGCTCGCGCTCTTGGTCCCACGCACGCTCCTGGCGATGATCACCGGCGGCCCGGGTGTCGCCCGGAAACCGCACGATCCAGTTCGGTATGACGCGAGGCTCTAGGATTCCCGGGAGGCCGTCATGGGTATTCGCTCACCCGCGCCATCGCTCCTTCGGCCCAAGCGCCCTCTCAGTCAGGACATTCTCATGGAAAACAGGCGCCTGGTTGAGCGCATCGATCGACGCAATGTGCTTCGCGGTGCGTTGAGCCTCGGAGCGCTGGCATTCCTCACCGGCTGCGATGTGACCGAGAACGATCGGGCGCAGACGGTGCTGCGCGCGGTTTCGAGCTGGAACGACAGAGTCCAAGCATGGCTTTTCAGGCCGAATCACCTCGCTCCCACTTTCACGGAGGTCGAGGTTGTGAAGCCGCCGCGCTTCAATGCCTATTATGGCATCGAGCAAGTCAAGCCGGTCGACCCCGCAAGCTGGAGACTTGAAGTGGCCGGCCGGATCGAGAACAAGAGACCGTGGACTTTGCAGGAAATCTACGCCCTCCCCGAGCAGGAACTGATTATCCGTCACATCTGTGTCGCGGGATGGGACTATATCGGCCAATGGTCCGGGGTGAATTTACGCTTGTTCCTCGAGCGGATCGGTGCCGATCTTTCGGCGAAGTACATTGCATTTCGCTGCGCCGACGACTATTTCGAAAGCATCGACATGCCGTCAGCTCTGCATCCGCAGACCATACTCGCCACGAAGTATGCTCGAGAGCCGATCACCGATCCGTTCGGCTTCCCGCTGCGTTTGCGAACCTCGACGAAACTCGGCTTCAAAAACCCGAAATGGATCGTCTCGATGGAGGTTACCAACGATTTCCCAGACACGTTCTACCGCAAGCAAGGCTATAATTGGTTCAGCGGGATTTGATTTGAAGACGTGAAGAATGGTTTGCGTCGGGCTCGACGAGGACCACGGACGCTCGTCGGAGCCGGGCGAGCCTTGCCGCCAAGCGTGGTAAGTCGCATATCATCTGGGGTGTGTCGGGGAAATTGGGCTTGGTAGGAGGCCCGGCACCGCTCGATCGCGCAAGGCAACGCTTTCAACCGAAACACGGGCAATGACCATTCGCTTAGACCACACCATCGTGCCGGCGAAGGACAAGATTGTCTCGGCACGGTTCTTCGCCGAGATCTTCGGATTGCAGGTCAAGTCGGGCCAAGGCCACTTCGCGCAAGTTCAGGTCAACGACACCCTGACCTTTGACTTCGCCGACGAGGCCGAGGCATGGGGTGGCCCGGGCTTCGATCCAGGGGCCGGCAAGAGCCATCACTACGCCTTCCATGTCGACGAGGCCGAGTTCGACGCAATCTTCGCCCGGGTGAAGGCGAAGGGTATCCCTTACGGCAGCGGGCCATACAGCCACACCGACGGTCAGACTTACGCGCGTCGCGGCGGGCGCGGTTTCTACTTCGAGGACCCCTACGGCCATCTCTTGGAAGTGATGACCGTGCCCGAGACGGGCAGTTAGTGCTCCCAGACGGGCTCTCTCGCAGCGGCCGAGTTTGCATTCATGAGCGGCCGGTTTCGGCCAACGCCCGGCCTCATGCCCTCATGCTCCCAGATGAGGCCGCTGATATGATCAGGGATCGGCTTGATAAGGAGAGCGGCGATGACTACGAAGCCCGACCTCTTGGCCTTGGCGAGCCAGCTCGAGACCGCGGGCGACGGCAGTCGGGAGCTCGACATCAAGATAGCCCTTGTGGCGGAGCCTTATCCGCGCCGGGTCGGGCTCTGGCTCAGCCTGGAGGCGGGGCTTCCGGCGCACTGCGCCTTCACGCGCTCGATCGATGCCGCCTTGACGCTCGCCCCCAAGGCGACGCCCTGGCAGGTCACTACCCTCGGCGGGCCGGAGGCGCGGGTCGGCGGCTCTAAGGGGCGGGCGCGGACGGCGGCCCTCGCCCTCGCCGCGGCGGCCCTGCGCGCGCGCGCCACGGCGGCAGGCGGGCCGGCATCGCCCCACGCCTGAGACGTTGCGCGATGCCGGCCGACGTCATGCCGGACAGCACTCGCTGGTTTCGCCAGCAGACGGGCGACTGCGAGGCGTTAATCCCACAAGCGCCGAGGGGCAAGCGGGCCCACATGGTGAAAGCCGCAGCTGAATAAGATTTGAGTTGCTTGACCGTGACGGCTCGAAAGTGAAGCGGCTCGGCTGAGAAAGCCCCAAAAAAGGCTCTTTGCACGCGGCGGGGCGAGGAAAGCGCGGCCCGCGTTGCCGCTTGAACCGTCCCATTGAAAGCTCGTCAGATCGCCATCACGCAAAGCATCGCCGCGACGATGATCCAGGAGGAGTAGATATCGCGCTTGGTCATTGCCGTCGTCCCCGTTTTCAGCCTCCGGTGGTGCCCCTGCCGATCAGGTCGCCCCCGGCGCCGGTTCAACTTAGTTTGAAACCTAGCGCCCCCTTTCGGGCCGCGATATGACCGGCATCACAGAGCTTCTGTGACGGCGGTCACTGGGGCGGACCGGAGCCCCGGAAAACGCAGTCGGCACCAAGCGGCCATCATTTGCTGCAGGTAGTGCTTCCGGAACGTGCCGGAAAGGGAGACCCAATTGGCATCGACCGATGAGGCGTCCCCGCCGGCCGAAAGCGGTTCGGTCGCCTGTTGCTCGACGGTTGATCCATCGTGCAAGATGCCGCCCGAAGGAGTTTGGCGCCATGGCGGGGGAGCGGCCAAGTCGGATTGGGCGCAGGCCGGCGGTTATCTTGGCCGTGGTTGCGGCGGGCATAGCGCTGGCTGCGGGCGGATTGGGCGTGCGCATGGCTGTGGAGCGCACAGCACCCGTCGCCGCGGCAGAGGGCCCGGCTGCCGCACCCGCCATTCCGGTGACCGTGGGCGTGGTGACGGCCAAGGATTTCCCGGTCTTCCTGCAGGGGATCGGCACGGTCCAGGCATTCAATATCGTTGCGGTAAAGACCCGCGTCGACGGCCCGATCGTCGGGGTCGATTTCACCGAAGGTCAGGAAGTCGAGGCCGGTGCGGCCCTGTTCCAGATCGATCCGAACCTCTATCAGGCGACGCTCGCGCAGGCGCAAGCCACCAAGGCCAAGGACACCGCACAGCTCGAAAGCGCGCGAGCGGATCTCGAGCGCTATTCGAAGCTGATGGCGCACGGCTTTCAGACGCAGCAGAACTACGATCAGCAGAAGGCGCTGGTGGCGCAGCTCATCGCCGCCATCGCCGGCGACCAGGCGCAGATCGACACGGCCACCCTCAACCTCGGCTATACCCGGATCCGCGCGCCGATCTCCGGCCGGCTGGGCGCCCGCCTGGTCGATATCGGCAATCTCGTGCACGCGAGCGACAACAGATCGCTCGTCACGATCACGCAGGTGCGGCCGATCTTCGCGAGCTTCACCTTGCCGCAGGAAGACTTCGACGAGCTCCGGCAGCATCAGATGAAAGCGCCGCTTGCTGTCGAGGCTTATTCCGCCGACGACACGCGCGAGCTGGCCGAGGGCCGGCTCACCCTGATCGACAACTCGATCGATCCCGCGACCGGAACGATCCACCTGAAGGCGCAGTTCGCCAACGAGAACGAGCGCTTGTGGCCCGGCGAATTCGTCAACGTGCGGGTGATCCTCCGCGTCCGCCAGGCGGTACCGGCGGTGCCATCGCAAGCCGTGCAGGAGGCGCTGGACGGCTACGTCGTCTATGTGGTTGGGCCCGACAACACGGTCGCCCGGCGGCCCGTCGAGGTCGCCGCGATCCAGGACGGGTTTGCGGCGGTGACGAAGGGCCTCTCGCCCGGCGAGCGCGTGGTCGTCAACGGTCAGTACCGCCTCACCGACGGCGCGCGGATCGATGCCGCACCGCCGGGCGCCGCCGCCTCCGAGCGCTGACGGCGGGCCGATGAGCATCTCCGAACCCTTCATCCGCCGCCCGATCGCGACCGCGCTCTTGATGCTGGGCGTGCTCGTCTTCGGCGTTGCGGCCTATAACCTGCTGCCGGTCGCAGCACTGCCCAACGTCGATTTCCCGACGATCACGGTGACCGCCAACTACCCCGGGGCCAGCCCGCAGACGATGGCATCGGCGATCGCGACCCCGCTCGAGCAGCAATTCACGGCGATCCCCGACCTCGACCAGATGACCTCGCTCAGCGGCGTCGGGACGACGACGATCACGCTTCAATTCGGCTTGTCGCACAACATCGATGGTGCTGCGGTGGACGTCCAGACCGCGATCAACGCGGCGAGCGGGCTGTTGCCGACGGACCTGCCGAGCCCGCCGACCTACCGGAAGGTCAATCCGGCCGATTTCCCCGTGCTGATCTATGCCATCCATTCCAAGGCGCTGCCGGTCTACCGGCTGGACGATTATGCCAACATCGCGCTGGCCAAGCGGCTGTCGATGGTGAAGGGCGTCGGGCAGGTCTCCATCTTCGGCCAAAAACCCTATGCCGCGCGCGTCCAGGCCAACCCGGCAGCACTCGCGGCGCACGGCATCGGCCTCGAGGACGTGCGCAATGCCATCGTGGCGGCGACCGTCAACCAGCCGAAGGGCGAGATCGAAGGTGCCAACCGGGCGAACATGCTCGACACCAACGATCAGCTCTTCGACGCCGCCGCCTACCGCGAGGTCGTCATCGCCTACCGCAATGGCGCCCCGGTGTTCCTCAAGGACGTCGGCGATGTCATCGATTCCGTGCAGAACACGCGCGTCGGCGCCTGGTTCGACAACCTGCCGGCCGAGGGCATCGCCATCAACAAAGCGCCGGGTGCGAACACCCTGGCACTCGTCGATCGCATCAAGGAGCTGATGCCGCAGCTCGAGCGATCGATCCCGCCTTCGGTCCATGTCGATCTGGTCTCCGACCGCTCGGCCGTGACGCGCGCGGCGGTGCGCGACGTGCAAATCACGATGATGCTGACGATTACGCTCGTGATCGTCGTCATTTTCGTCTTCTTGCGGACGGTCTGGGCGACGGTGATCCCCAGCGTCGCGGTGCCGCTGTCGCTGATCGCCACCTTCGCGGTCATGTACGTCGGCGGCTTCAGCCTCGACAACATCTCGCTGATGGGGTTGACGATCTCGGTCGGCTTCGTCGTCGACGACGCCATCGTCATGATCGAGAACATCGTCCGCTACATCGAGCAGGGGATGCGGCCCTTCGATGCAGCACTCAAGGGAGCGGGGCAGATCGGGTTCACGATCATTTCGATCACCTGCTCGCTGATCGCCGTGTTCATCCCGCTCTTCTTCATGGGCGGCATCATCGGGCGGCTGTTCCGCGAGTTCGCGATCACGGTCTCGGTGGCGGTGATGGCCTCCGCACTCGTCTCGCTGACCTTGACGCCGGTGCTGTGCGCGCTGTTTCTGAAGAAGCAGGGGCTGCATCCGACGGGACGCTTCAACCGGCTCGCCGAGCGCGGCTTCACCTGGATGCTGCGCACCTATGACCGCGGCCTCGTCTTCATCTTTCGCCACCAGTTCCTGGCCTTGCTGGCGACCGTGGCACTCGTCGGCGTTACCGGATATCTCTACGTCGACATCCCCAAGGGCTTTTTCCCGCAGCAGGACACGGGCTTCGTCTTCGGCGAAGTCGACACCCGCCAGGATGCCTCCTTCCGCTCGACCTCGGCGGTCGCCCACGAGATCGTGGATATCGTGCAGCACGACCCCGACGTCGCCGCCGTCTTCTCCTTGGCCGGTGCCTATGCCTACAACCCGGGCGAGAACACGGCGCGCGTGTTCTTCCAGCTCAAGCCCTATCACGAACGGGCGGCCACGGCCGAGCAGATCGTGCAGCGGCTGCGCGAGAAGGTCGCGTCGGTGCAGGGTGCCCAATTCTTCATGCAGGTGCCGCAGAACATCACCGTCGGCGGCCGCCTTGCCCGCACGCAATACCAGTACACGCTGACCGACACTGACATAGACCAGCTCGATCACTGGGCGCCCATTCTCGAGCGCGAGATGAAGAAGCTGCCGGAGCTGCAGGATGTCGCCTCGGATCAGCAATCCGCGGCGCCGCATATCGCCATCACGGTCGACCGCACCGCGGCGTCCCGGCTTGGCCTCTCGGCGTCGCTGATCGATCAAACGCTCTATGACGCTTTCGGCCAGCGCCAGGTGGCGACGATCTACACCGCGACCAACCAGTACAAGGTCATCCTCGAAGTCCAACCGCAGTTCCAGGAGGACCCGGCGGCGCTCTCGAAGATCTACGTCGCGGCGCCCGGCGGCGCCCAGGTGCCGTTGAGCGCCATCGCCCATTTCACCTCGAAGCTAGAGCCGCTGACCGTGAGCCACCAGGGCGTCTTTCCGGCGGTGACCTTGTCGTTCAACCTCGCACCGCACGCCTCGCTTGGTCAGGCGGTCGACGCCGTCCGGAAGCTCGTGGCCCGGCTCGGCGCGCCGCCCACGCTCGAGCGCTCGTTCCAGGGCACTGCGCAGGCGTTCCAGGCCTCGCTCTCGTCGATGCCGCTGCTCGTCGCCGCCGCCATTCTCGTGGTCTATATCGTGCTCGGTGTATTGTACGAGAGCTTCGTCCATCCGATCACGATCCTGTCCACGCTCCCCGCGGCCGGGGTCGGCGCTCTCGTGATGCTGCGGCTGCTCGACTACGACCTCTCGGTGATCGCGATCGTCGGCATGATCCTCTTGATCGGCATCGTCAAGAAAAACGCGATCATGATGATCGATTTCGCTCTGCAGGCGCAGCGGCTCGAGGGCAAGTCGGCGCGCGACGCCGTCCATGAGGCCTGCCTATTGCGCTTCCGGCCGATCATGATGACGACCTTCGCCGCGCTGTTCGGCAGCATGCCGATCGCCTTCGGCCAGGGAGCCGGCTCGGAGCTGCGCCAGCCGCTCGGCGTCGCCATCGTCGGCGGGCTGCTCGTCTCGCAGTGGCTGACGCTGTACACCACGCCCGTCATCTACCTCTATCTCGAGCGGTTGGCGCGCTGGCTGGGACGGGAGCATCGCCGCTCCCGGCTGGCGGAAGCGCTCGAAGCACCACGCCCGGGCGTGGTTGCGAGCCGCCATGGTGCCGAGTGACGCGCCGCCGCGCGGCGGGCCGGCTTGGTCGGCCATCCGGGGAACGTCGGTTGATTGAATTTCGGCCGACCTAGAGGAGGGGCAACGATGGTGCGCATGATCGTTCCGCCAAAGCGGGGATTTGCCAAATCGGAATTCGAGCGCAGGACAGCGCGTGCGCAGAAAATCATGCATCGCCATGCCTTCGACGCGCTGCTGCTCACCGCGCCGCCGAATGTACGTTATTTCACCGGCTTCGATACGCAATTCTGGGAGAGCCCGACGCGGCCTTGGTTCATCGTGGTTCCCCTGAGCGGCGCCCCGATTGCAGTCATCCCCGAAATCGGCGGCGCGGAAATGGCGACGAGCTGGCTTAAGGACATTCGGACGTGGCCGGCGCCAAGACCTGAAGACGACGGGACGTCGCTGCTTGCGGAGGCCTTATTGGGCCTGCCACGCCGCTACGGCCGAGTCGGCGCCGAGCTCGGACGCGAAATGTCCCTACGCATGCCCGTCGTCGAATTCCTCGCTCTGCGGGATCGCGTGAAGGGCATTGAATTGACCAACGGCTCGCCTTGCATTTGGGAGATCCGTATGGTCAAGACCGCTGCCGAGATCGAGCACATCAGATACATCTGCCAAGTCGCCAGCGACGCATATGCGGCCCTGCCGACATACGTCGGAGCCGGCGATACCGAGCGCGAGATCTGCAGAAAGTTCAGAAGCGAGATTGCAAAGCTGGGTGCGGACGGGACGCCCTTTCTCCCGGCCATATCGGGGGCTGGTGGCGTAAGTCAGATCGTCTGTGGACCTCACGACCGCAGTCTGCGGGAGGGCGACATCCTCTTCATCGACACGGGCTCGACCTATGACGGTTATTACTGCGACTTCGACCGCAACTACGCCGTCGGGCAGGTCTCGGACGCAGCCCACAGGGCTCACGAAGCCGTCTGGAGAGCAACCGAGGCAGGCATCGCCGCAGCCGTCCCAGGTGCTACGCCGGAGGATCTCTGGCAAGCCATGGGCAGGATTCTCGAAGCTGCCGGCTCGCTCGGCAACAATGTTGGCCGTTTTGGCCATGGGCTCGGCATGCAGCTCACCGAGCCTCCCTCGAACATGCCGCACGATCGGACGGTGATAGAGCCCGGCATGGTCCTTACGATCGAGCCCGGCATGGAGTACATGCCCGGAAAAATGATCGTGCATGAGGAAAACGTGGTGATCACGGAAGCGGGTGCGGAGCTCTTGACCAAAAGAGCGCCGCGTCAGCTCCCTATGATTACCTGACCACGGTAGAGCACGTCCCGTTGATATGGAAACACCATCGTCACCCCGCGAAAGCGCTAGGGGATTCACACATCGTGAATTTTCTTTGTTATTCAGGAGATTGAAATCCCGCTCTCGCTCAACAGCACGCTCGTCATGCCCGCGAAAGCGGGCATCCAGAACGACAGAATCCCGCCATTTCAGCGAATGGAT
>DATNIT010000290.1:0-6891 GCA_035604335.1 Allostellaceae bacterium
CCTCCGCCGAGGTCGCCCAGGTCGGCACCATCTCGTCCAACGGCGACAGCAAGATCGGCAAGATGATCGCCCAGGCCATGCAGAAGGTCGGCAACGAGGGCGTGATCACGGTCGAGGAGGCCAAGAGCCTGGAGACCGAGCTCGACGTCGTCGAGGGCATGCAGTTCGACCGCGGCTATCTCTCGCCGTACTTCATCACCAATGCCGAGAAGATGATCGCCGAGCTCGAGGATCCCTACATCCTCCTCCACGAGAAGAAGCTGCCGGGCGTGCAGGCCCTGCTGCCCCTGCTCGAGGCCGTGGTGCAGTCCGGCAAGCCCCTGCTGGTCATCGCCGAGGACATCGAGGGCGAGGCGCTCGCGACGCTGGTGGTGAATAAGCTGCGCGGCGGCCTCAAGGTCGCGGCGGTGAAAGCGCCGGGCTTTGGCGATCGCCGCAAGGCGATGCTGGAGGATATCGCCGTGCTCACCGGCGGCCAGCTAGTCTCCGAGGATCTCGGCATGAAATTCGAGAGCGTCACGCTCGACATGCTGGGCAAGGCCAAGAAGGTGCGGATCGACAAGGAGAGCACGACGATCATCGACGGCGCCGGCAAGAAGAAGGACATCGAGGGCCGCATCGTCCAGATGAAGGCCCAGATCGAGGAAACCACTTCGGATTACGACAAGGAGAAGCTGCAGGAGCGGCTGGCGAAACTGTCGGGCGGTGTCGCGATCATCCGCGTCGGCGGTGCGACCGAGGTCGAGGTGAAGGAGCGCAAGGACCGAGTCGACGACGCCATGCATGCGACCCGCGCGGCGGTCGAGGAAGGCGTCGTCGCCGGGGGTGGCGTCGCTCTGCTCTACGGCATCCGGGCGCTCGCCAAGCTGAGATCGGCGAACGACGACCAGAAGGTCGGCATCGATATCGTGCGACGTGCGCTCCAGACGCCGGCGCGACAGATCGTCGAGAACGCTGGCGCCGACGGCTCGGTCATCATCGGCAAGCTCCTGGAGAAAGCGGACGTCAACCACGGCTATAATGCGCAAACCGGCGACTACACCGACATGGTGAAGGCCGGTATCATCGATCCTGCCAAGGTCGTACGCTTGGCGTTGCAAGGCGCGGCCTCGATCGCGGCGCTCCTGATCACCACCGAAGTGATGGTCGCGGAGAAGGCGAAGACCGAGCCGCAAATGCCGCATGACGGCGGCGGTATGGATTACTAGCACGCGTCCCGGCTCGATGGTTCCGTGCGTCCTTCGACGCGCTCCCTGCCGTCACTTGCTCGGGATGAGGGTCTGTGTGCAGCAGACACGTCGCCTCATTCTGAGCAAGGGCCATTGGGCCGGCGTCGGTGGGCGCATGGCTTCGATGCAAGCGGGAGTCGCTCCAGCGCCGCATGGTGCAAGGCTCGATGGTGACGCGCACGACCACCAAGGCGGTGACGCTCACTCGGTCCTTCATCTTGAGTGGGCTCGACGGCGTGCAGCCCGCGGGAACCTACATCATCGAGACCGACGAGGAGTTGATTCCGACCCTCTCTTTCACCGCCTATCGCCGGACCGCGACATGGCTCAGGCTGCCGAGGCGGCGTAGCGGCGCGAGGCCCCCTGCGGGGCTCAGCGAGATCGTTGCGATCGATCCGGTCGAACTGGACTCGGCGCTCGCGAGGGATGCCGCGGCGGGCCAAACTGTGTCGGAGCCGGAGGCCGATCGGAGACCGATCGCTCATCACCCCCAACCGCAGAAGCCGGTTTCATCTTGACCATTCAAGAACGCATCGTTTCCGCGAGCCGTTCCCAAGGGAGCCGAAGGCGGTCGTGAGCTGGTTCGTCAGCTCCGACAGGGCAGAAGTGTCGCGCTGCTCGTCGATCAGAAGCAGAACGACGGCATCGCGGTTGAGTTTTTCAGCCGGGCTGCGATGACCGCTCCCGCCATCGCGCGCCTCGGCTATCGCTTTGGGTGTCCGATCATACCGGTGAGGTTCGAGCGTCTCGTTGGCGCCCGGTTCCGATGCACCGTCATGGCCCCAATAGAGATGATGGAAACCGGCGATGCCGCCCGAGACGTGGTCGCGAGCATGACCCGCGTAAATGCGGTCCTCGAAGGCTGGATTCGCGCCCGCCCCGAGCAGTGGCTGTGGGTTCACTCGCGCTAGCCGACCTGGCGTCGCTCTCGTCGGTCCCTGGTCGACGCTACCGCAGCGAGGGCTCCTGAAGGGGTTGGGCGCGCCGCGTGGAGCCCTTGCGGTGCTGGCGGGATCGGCAACAGTGATCGAGAATGGCGGCACCGAGATCGAGGCCGTCGCCGCCGGTCAGAAATGCCTGGCCCATGAAAGAGTGGGTTGACCTCATGTCCTTCGAGCGCCTGTTCGCACCGTTGAAGATCCGCTCGGCAATGCTGCGCAATCGCATCGTGTCGACCGGTCACAATACCCGCATCGCGAGCGAGAACGTGGCGAACGCGGCGCTGGCCGCGTATCACGCCGCCCGGGCGAGAGGCGGCGCTGGCCTTATCGTCTGCGAGGCGGCGACGGTGCATGAGACTGGCCGTCACCTCTCGATCGCCGGGGACGACGCCATCCCAGGCTTCCGCCTCGTCGCCGCGGCGGTGCACGGCCACGGTGGAACCGTGTTTGGCCAGCTCTTTCACCCCGGCCGCGAGATGAGCATCGCCTCCGACGGCACCAGCCCGCTGACCTACGCGGCCTCGGCGGTTCCGAATGACCGATTCCATATCATGCCCCGCGCGATGCCCGAGCTCATGGTCCGCGAGTTCGTGGAGCGCTACGCGAATGGCGCGCGGCGCTACAAGGCCGCAGGTATGGACGGCGTCGAAGTCCTTTCCAGCCAGGGCTACGGCATCGGCCAGTTCCTCAATCCCCGCACCAACCTGCGCGAGGACAGCTACGGCGGCGGCTTCGAGAACCGGATGCGCTTCCTCGTCGAGATCGCCGTCGCGGTGCGCGACGCGGTCGGCGATTTCCCGGTCGGCATCAGATTGTCCGGAGACGAGCTCAACCCCTACGGCATGCCGCTTTCCGAAGTGGTGGAGATCTGCCGCGCGCTCGATGAACGCGATTGCTTCGACTACTACAATATCACCGCCGGATCGTCGGCGACGCTCGGCGGCGCAACGCACATTGTCCCGTCCATGGCCATCAAGAACGCTTATCTCGCGCCGTACGCCGCCGCCGTCCGCGGCGTCGTCCGCAAGCCGGTGCTCGTCACTGGCCGCATCAACCAGCCGCAGATCGCGGAGCAGGTTCTGGCGGCCGGTCAAGCAGACCTGGTCGGCATGACTCGCGCGATGATCGCGGACCCCGAGATGCCCAACAAAGCCCGCGCCGGCGCGATCGACGACATCCGAGCCTGTATCGCCTGCAATCAGGCCTGCATCGGGCATATGCATGCGGGTTATCCGATTTCCTGCATCCAGCATCCGGAGACCGGGCGCGAACTCCGCTACGGCACCAAACCGCGCGCGGGAAAGCCTCGGCGCGTGCTCGTCGCCGGCGGCGGCCCGGCCGGGCTGAAGGCCGCCGCCGTCGCAGCCGAGCGTGGCCACGCGGTTACGCTCTACGAACGCGAGCGCCGACTCGGTGGTCAGATACTGCTCGCGCAACGCCTGCCCGGTCGTGCGGAGTTCGGCGGGATCGTGACCAATCTCGAGCACGAGGCGCGGCGTGCCGGTGCGCGCATTGTCTGCGCGACCGATGCGACTCCCGAGCTGGTGCACGCCGAGCAGCCCGACGCGGTGATCCTCGCGACCGGCGCACGTCCGCGCGTTCCGGCAATTCTGGGCGCCGAGGACGCTCACGTCGTGACTGCCTGGCAGGTGTTGCGCGAGGAGGCTAATGTCGGCGGCTCCGTCGTCATCGCGGACTGGCGCTGCGATTGGATCGGCCTGGGCATCGCCGAGATGCTCGCGCGCGAGGGACGCCGCGTCCGGCTCTGCGTCAACGGATACATGGCCGGACAGAACATCCAGTCCTATGTCCGGGATACATGGCTCGGCGTGCTCCATGGTCTGGGTGTCGAGATCATCCCGATGGCGCGTCTGGCCGGCGTCGATAGCGAGACCGCCTATTTCGAGCATGCGGCGAGCGATGTGCCGTTCGAGGTGAGCGGCGTCGAGACCCTTGTGCTCTCACTTGGTCACGACGCGACCTGCGAATTGGAGGCTGCGCTCACCGACTACCGGGGACAGGTGATCGTCGCCGGCGACTGCGCTTCGCCGCGTACCGCCGAAGAAGCGGTGCTCGAAGGGCTGCAGGCTGGGCTCAGCGTGTGATAGCAAGAACGCCGTTCGCGGCGTTCGACCGCAATTTTTATGCGCTTTTTATTCGGCGCCTGGCGCACCGGTATCGCTTTCTTATTGTACAGTTCTGCCTCTATAAAATGTGATTGGTAGGGGGATTGCCGTCGCCGCGGCTGCCGGCGCGCCGCCGTGATCGGATTGCAGGCGCGAGCCGCCTTTCCTCTCTCGAAGCATCTGGACCGTCGCGGATACCATGCTCGATACCGCCCTTGTGCTGCTCGTCATCGCGGGCTTGCTGGTCGTCGTCGGCGTGAGCCAGCCGCTCGCGATCCGCCTGAGATTGCCGCCGTCGGTTTTGCTCGCGGCGGTGGGCGTGGCAATCGGCGCGTTCCCGCTCGTCTCGGGTCAAACGGGCCTATTTGGCTGGCTCTCCGCCGGGCGAGCTGGGGGCTTCGCCTCGGCTGCGGGGTTGTTTGCCGATCTGCCCGTGAGCTCGGAGACCTTCATTTACGTGTTTCTGCCGCTGCTCGTCTTCGAGGCCGGCATCGCCACGGACGTCAGACGAACCATCGACGACGCTGCCGCGATCCTGCTCCTCGCGGTCATCGCGACGCTGATTACGACGGCCGTGATCGGTGTTGCGCTGTGGCCGTTCGCTCAGGTTCCGCTCGTGGTTTGCCTGCTGCTCGGCGCCGTCGTCGCCACCACGGATCCGGCGGCGGTCATCGCGATCTTCCGCGACGTCGGCGCGCCGGCGCGCCTGACGCGGTTGGTGGAAGGCGAGGCCCTCCTCAACGACGCAGCGGCGATCTCCTTGTTCGTCGTGCTGCTCGGGATGATCGTGACCGGGCGCGAGCCGGACGCCATAGCCGGGCTCGGTGAATTTACCGCGTCCTTCGTCGGCGGCGGAGTGGTCGGGTTCTTCGCCGGCCGGCTCCTGCTCTGGACCATCCCGCATGCCGGCGACGATCGGCTGGCGGAAGCCACGCTGACCCTTGCTTTCGCCTACCTGGTATTCATCGCCGCGGAGCGCCTGTTTCACGTATCCGGCGTCGTTGCGGTGCTGGTGTCGGGCCTGACGTTGAGCGCCGTCGGACCGTCCCGGATCGCGCCCGAGAATTGGTCGTTCCTGGCGGGTTTGTGGGAACAAATCGCGTTCTGGGCGCGCTCGTTGATCTTCGTGTTGGCCTCGATACTCGTGCCGCGACTGCTGGTCGATATCGGATTTCGAGACGTTCTCTTGTTGGCGGTGCTGATCGCGGCGGCGGCCGGGGCGCGCATTTTCGCGCTGTTCGTGCTCGTGCCGCCGCTCGAGCGGCTCGGAGTGACGCAGCGCATCGATGCGTCCTACAAGCTCGCCATCGTCTGGGGCGGCCTGCGTGGCGCGTTGACCCTGGTGTTGGCGCTGGCGGTCACGGAGAACGCCGCGCTGCCGGGGGACGTTCAGCGCTTCGTCGCCGTGCTCGCCACCGGCTTCGTGCTGTTCACTCTGTTCGTCAACGGCACGACCTTACGTCTCGTGATCCGGCTCCTGGGGCTGGACCGTCTTTCGTCGAGAGACGAGGCGCTCCGCGACCGCATCCTGGCGCTATCCTACGCGGAGGCCAGCGACGCGGCGCGCGAGATTGCCGAGACGCACGGGCTCTCCCCGCCGACCGTCGAGCGCGTGATCGCGCCCTACCAAGCCAAGATCGCGGCGGCGAATGCCGGCGGGACCGCGGCGCGGGACCTGACCGAGCGAGACCGTCTGGCGATCGCCCTGGTCGCGCTGGGCAACAAGGAGCGCGTGCTCGTCCTCGAGATGCTGAACGACCGAGTGGCGTCGCCGGCCGCCGTGCAGGTGCTGCTCGACAACGCGGATGCCATCACCGAAGCGGCGCGGAGCGAGGGCCGTCTCGGTTATCACAGAGCCGGCGAGGCCGCGCTCGCGTTTCCGATCGGCTTCCACATCGCTTATTTCCTCTATCGCCGGCTCGGGATCGTTCGGCCTCTGGCGGAGCGCCTGGCCGATCGCGTCGAAATCCTGCTGATCATGCGCTTTGTGATAGAGCGCCTGCGCCCCTTTAACGACCAGCAGATTCGGCAGATATCCGGCGAGCGCATCGCGGGCATAACCGGCGAGATTCTTGGCCAGCGCCGGGATGCCGTCACCGGAGCGCTCGACGCTTTGCGTCGCCAATATCCCGGCTACGCGGCGGAGCTCGAGGCGCGGTTCTTGCGCCAATCGACGTTGCGCCGGGAAATGACGCGATACCAGAGCTTGTTCGACGAAGGGCTGATTGCGCGCGAGGTGCACGAGGAATTGAAACGCGGCGTGCTCGGCGCTCGTGCCGCCGAGCAGCGGCCGCGCTTCGACCTCGGGCTCGATACCCGACAGCTGGTCGGACGGCTCGACATATTGGCCGGCCTCGACGAGCGCCAGCTCGACCGCGTCTGCCATCTGCTGCGCCCGCGGCTCGCCATGCCGAACGACCGCATCGTTCGCAAGGGAGAGCGCGGCGATGCCATCTACTTCATCGCATCGGGAGCGGTGGAGGTGATCCTGCCGGAACGGCGCGTACGGTTGGGAAGCGGTGATTTCTTCGGCGAAATGGCCCTGCTGTCGGGTCGGCCGCGGCAGGCGGACATCGTCGCTCTCACCTATTGCCA
>DATNIT010000291.1:0-43340 GCA_035604335.1 Allostellaceae bacterium
TTCGGAGAGCTGCTGCTTCGAAAGTTGCGCTTTCGATCACTCCCCGAAGAAGAGGCCCTGGCAGAGCTGGCCGGCAGCATCGGGGCTGGTCCTGAGCTCAAGTCTCAAGTTGGCATGCTCATTGATTACGCGGTCGCGGCCGGTCTTGCGCGACGGGACGGCGCGCAGCTCGTGCTGGGAGAAGAAGCTCTTGCGACAGGCACAGAACCGATCTCAAATGGTGGTGGCAAAGGCGACGTTGTGGAATCTCAGGACAGACCGAGCACTACGCGCTCAGGCGCCGCCGTGGCGACGGGTTTCATGACCACGGAAGGCGCGGTGCAATTTCACGTCGATATCCGGGTCAACATGAAAGAGATGGCGGGCTGGTCCGCAGATCGCATCACAGCGTTCTTTGGCGGCCTTGCTCAGGTGCTCGCCGCAAAGAAGGGCACGGAGGAGATCTGATGTAAAATTGAAAGACGGCCCGACCGGGAAGCTTTGCGAACGACTCGGCCGGGCCGTCTTTGCAGAGAGCGGCCACGTAGCTCAACTGGATAGAGCGGGGGAGTCTGATTCCCCAGATGCCCGTTCGAGTCGGACCGTGGTCGCCAATGCCCAGGGGTTGCCTGAGCATTAGTGAATTTTCCGAAGAATACTCGTTCGCTGCAAAGCTTTTATGCGGCGCAAAAATCCCGGTACAAAACAGGACCGGGTTGATGCGCTGGTCTAATGCAAATGAACTGAAAAATTATGCTTGCTACTAAGCATAAAAGTTCATATATTCTGGGCATGAACAAGCTGCCCCTCGCCACCCGCGTCCAGATCCTCCACATGCTGTGCGAGGGGTCCGCGATGCGGGCGATCTCGCGGGTGACGGGCGTCTCGATCAATACCGTGACCAAGTTGCTAGTCGATGCCGGGAAGGCGTGCGCGGCCTATCACGATGAGCACGTGCGGGGCGTGAAGGCGGTCCGCATCCAGTGCGACGAAATCTGGGCGTTCTGCTACAGCAAGCAGAAGAACGTTGCGACCGCAAAGCGCAAGGACCTGGCCTATGGCGACGTGTGGACTTGGACCGCGCTGGCGACGGACTCCAAGCTGATCGTTAGCTACCTCTCGGGCGGTCGGGACAGCGACTACGCCATGGCGCTTATGGACGACCTACGCCAGCGGCTCGCGAACCGCGTCCAGCTTACGACCGATGGGCACCGGGCCTATCTGCAAGCGGTCGAGGAGGCTTTCGGCGACAATATTGATTACGCCATGCTGGTGAAGCTGTACGGCGCCACGACCGACCCCGAGCACCGCTACAGCCCCGCCGAGTGCATCGGCACCCGCAAGACCAAGATCACCGGCAATCCCGACCGGGACCACGTGAGCACGTCCTATGTCGAGCGCCAGAACCTCACCATGCGGATGAGCATGAGGCGGTTCACACGATTGACCAATGCCCACAGCAAGAAGCTAGAGAACCATCACCACGCCCAAGCGCTCTACTTCATGTTCTACAATTTCGCCCGGATCAATTCGGCGGTTAAGATGAGCCCAGCCATGGCCGCCGGGATCGAGACGCGGCTTTGGGAAATGGAAGATATCGCCAAGCTCATCCCTGAGACGCTAGCCGGGAAGCGCGGTCCTTATCACCCCCGAATTTCAAACTGAGACAGTGCCATCTGGATCAATGCATGGCGCGGAACCTGCGTTAAATTTCATGCTGAGGAAATTTCAGCCACGGCAAACCCGGCGGGCTGTGCCGTGATGTACGGTCGATATGGCGAGTTTTGGTGGCGCCGAGGAGGGCTCAACGATGCCTACTCTGTTGCGTTATCTGGCGACTTTCCTGTCCCTGTCTGGCTTGTGGCTGGCGGCCGCCCAGCCCGCTCTTTCCGCCGAGCTGAACACCAATCGCCAAGGCGGCGACTATACGAGTTTCGATCAGCAATACGCCGATCCCGGCATCTGCGAATCGTCCTGCATGAGCGACGGCCGGTGCCTCGCTTGGACTTACGTCCGGCCGGGTCTCCAGGGGCCGAGCGCCCGCTGCTGGCTGAAGAATTCGGTCCCGCCCGCCAGCGCCAATGACTGCTGCGTCTCGGGCGCAAAGCAGCAGCAGGCCTTCAGGTCGCGCTGGGACAAGGTCGCCGGTCCCGGGGGAGCCTGGACCACCGGCTGGGTCCCGAACATGCCGAGGCCGATCTGCGGCCACACCGTCGGATGCGCTTGCGGCGGCGCCAACTACTGCGGCGAGTATCAGAGCGGCGCGGAGGCACCCTATTGGCCCAACGGTTGCGGAGCGCCGAGCTGGACGGTCCGCTGCACGTCCGAGCCGCAGTAGATCGAGCGCCGGCTTAGCGTCCCATGAGCGCTCGCTTGCTCCGCTGGCGGGCCGTCCGGCTTCTGGTCGGCTGCGCGCTCGCGGCTCTCTCTGCCGTGTGCCTTGCCGAGCGCGCTTCGCCCAAGCGGCCACCAAAGGAGAGATCGCCTACCAGCGAGGCGATTTTGCCACCGCCCGCCGTCTCTTGCTGCGGCCCGCCGAGCACGGCGATGCGTACGGGGAGCTGCTCCTGGGCAACATCGCGTCGGCGCGGGAGGGAACCCCGGATGACATCCGCGAGGCGGCACGGTGGTACCGCATGGCCGCGGACAAAGGCTTGGCGGCCGCGCAAGCAAAGCTCGCCGCGTGCTATGCCGCCGGGAGCGGCGTAGAACAGAGCGACGCCCAAGCTGTCCAGTGGTATCTCCGTGCCGCGCGGCAAGGCGACGTCCAAGCCGCCGCGAGCCTCGGCTACTATTACCAACTCGGCAACGACGTTCCGCACGACGATGCCGAGGCCGCTCGCTGGTATCGAGTGGCGGCCGAGCATGGCGATACTCTGTCCCAGAACATGCTCGGCGACTTCTACACCAGCGGCATCGGTGTAGACCGAAATCCCCGCGAGGCGGCGGCGTGGTATCGGCGTGCGGCCGAGCAAGGTGATCCTCAGGGCCAATACCAACTGGCGCTTGCCTATTCCGAGGGGACGGGTGTCCCGCGCGATGCCGTTGCCGCGTTTGTCTGGGTCAGCCTTGCCCTCGACAGTCCGTCGGAGAAAAAGATCGAACGGGAACCGGCGACGAGGCTCGCGAGCGCGATGGCGCGGGAACTCACCAAGTCTCAGACCGACGAGGCGCAGCATCGGCTCGCGCTCTGGCGCCCATCGCCAGGCGCGGCCAGCCAAATCGACGCGGCGGACGGAACGCTGCGTGCCCTCGTCGTGGCCAGCGGCAAAGGCGGCGAGAGCCGCGTCGATATTCGAGAAGGCGCGCGGCTTCTGCTGGTCCGGAGCTACGCCTCCCCGGATGGACGGCACGGCTTCGTCGTTCAGCACGCGGCCTGGACGCCCGATTCCCGGTTCTTCGTCTTCAGCCTTACGAGCTCGGGCGGGCATCAGCCCTGGCACTACCCGACGTACCTCTACTCGCGCCAGACGAATCGACTGGTCTCCCTGGACGGCCGCATCGGCCCCCTTGCCGAGCCGGACTTCCGCCTGTCAGCGCCGGACGTGCTCAACGCGAAAGTGATTGTGAACGACGGCCCCCCGCATGAGGTCCAGCTGAAGCTGGGAGAGCTGTCGCGCGCGAAGCGATAAAGGCCAATCCGCGCGCGTGGGTGCCAACGGTGGGTTGCCGTTGATATCCGGCCGCGATCTTCACGGCGTGCGATGCGGCCTCGAGACGAATGGCCGTGGGTTGCACGGTCTCGATCATCGCTGGTTCCGGACCGATGGGATTTCTCGGCTCGAAGCCTCGCACAGGCCGGACGGGGAGTCGAGGCGGCGTCAGCCGATCGCGAAAGACTTGCCGCAGCCGCAGGAGGAGCTGGCGTTGGGATTGCGGACCTGGAACGAGGCGCCCATGAGGTCCTCGACGAAGTCGATCTCGGCGCCGCTCACCAGCTCGAGCGAGGTGGTGTCGATCACCAGCCCAACGCCCGCGCGCTCGAACAGCGCATCGTCCTCGTGGCGCTGGTCGTCGAAGCTGAAGCCGTACTGGAAGCCGGAGCAGCCGCCGCCGGAAACCGCAAGGCGCAGGAACGCAGTCGGCACGTTCTCCAGCACCTTGAGCTCGGCAATGCGCTTGGCGGCGCTCTCGGTCAGGAGAACGCGCGGTCCGGTGGTGGTGCCGCCTTCGGCCATGGCTCGATCTTAGCTCGCTGAGTGCCAGAGGTAGCCTGAATGTAAGTGCTGTCAGCGCATTGTCAAACCGGTCGGTGGCGTTGCCAGGGCAGGGGGTCGCGAGTAGCTTGCGCCTCATGAGCACGATCGGCGCGCTTGCGCCCTATGCCGCGCACCCCGAGGAGAGCCGGGGACGTCTTCGCAAGGAGCCGGAGAGCCCGACCCGCTCGCCGTTCCAGCGCGACCGCGACCGCATCATCCACTCGACCGCGTTCCGCCGGCTCGAATACAAGACCCAGGTGTTCGTCAATCACGAGGGCGATCACT
The DNA here is from genome assembly GCA_035604335.1 of Allostellaceae bacterium. GTDB lineage: Bacteria > Pseudomonadota > Alphaproteobacteria > ATCC43930 > CGMCC-115725 > DASZHJ01. The sequence goes on from DATNIT010000291.1 coordinate 4,464, forward strand.
ATCGCACGCGCCTCACCCACAGCCTCGAGGTCGCGCAGATCGCCCGCAGCGTGAGCCGGGCGCTCGGCCTCAACGAGGATTTGGCGGAGGCGGTGGCGCTCGCCCACGATCTCGGCCATACGCCCTTCGGGCACGCCGGCGAGGAAGCGCTCGACGAGGCGATGCGGCCCTTCGGCGGCTTCGAGCACAACGATCAGACGCTTCGGATCCTGACGCGCCTCGAGCGGCGTTACGCGGAGTTCGACGGGCTCAACCTCACCTGGGAAGCGCTCGAGGGCACCGTCAAGCACAACGGGCCGCTGGTGGGCGCGGCCACAGCGCGGCCGGTGCCCTCGAGCATCGCCGCCTACGTTCGGGAACACGACCTCGAGCTTGCGACCTGGCCCAGCGCCGAGGCGCAGGTGGCGGCGCTTGCCGACGACATCGCCTACAACAATCACGACATCGATGACGGCCTCAGGGCCGAGTTGTTCACGCTCGCGGACCTAGACCCGGTGCCGTTGGTGGGGCCGGTGATCCGGGAGGTGCGGCAGAAGTATCCGAGCCTCGACGGTCCTCGGTTGGTGCATGAGTCGATCCGGCGCCTGATCGACCGCATGGCGGGCGACCTGCTCGCGGAGACCCGGCGGCGGATTTCCGACGGGCGGGTGCGCAGCGCCGCTGACGCGCGCGGGCTCGGCGCCGCGACCGTGGCGTTCTCCGACACGATGCGCGCGAACGACCGAGCGCTGAAGGCGTTCCTGTTCGAGCGGATGTACCGGCACTACCGCGTCAACCGCATGTCGTCGAAGGCGCGGCGGATCGTGCAAGAGCTGTTCCAACTCTTGCACCAGGAGCCGCAGTGCCTGCCGACGGAATGGCGACAGCAGGCTGACGGCGCGGGCGCGCCGGCCACCGCGCGGGTGGTCGCGGACTATATCGCCGGCATGACCGATCGCTTCGCTCTTGACGAGCACGCGCGCTTGTTCGATCGCTACGCCAAGCCATGATGAACCTGTTCGCACATTTCCGGGACGTGGTCGCGGCGGAGGTGGTCGCGCTCGCCGAAGCGGGCGCGTTGCCGGCCGGGCTCGACCTCGGCCGCATTGCCGTCGAGCCGCCGCGCGATCCCGCCCACGGCGATCTCTCGACCAATGCCGCCATGGTGCTGGCGAAGCCCGCCGGAAAGAACCCGCGCGAGCTCGCCCAACAGCTCGCTGATCGCCTGAGCGCGCATCCCGAGATCACCTCGGCGGAGGTGGCGGGGCCGGGCTTTCTCAATCTCAGGCTGGTGGACGCGTTCTGGCACGCGCGGCTAGCGGAGATCTTGCGCGTGGGTCCGGCCTATGGCGATTCCAAGATGGGCCAGGGGCGGCGGATCAATGTCGAATATGTGTCCACCAATCCGACCGGACCGCTCCATGTCGGACACGGCCGCGGCGCCGTGGTGGGCGACGCGCTGGCGGCGCTTCTGGAGAAGGCGGGCTTCAGCGTCTGCCGAGAATACTACATCAACGATGCCGGCGCGCAGGTCGACACGCTCGCGCGCTCCGCGTTCCTGCGCTATCGCGAGGCGCTCGGCGAGCGGATCGACGCAATCCCCGAGGGCTATTACCCCGGCGAATACCTGATCGAGACCGGACGGCGCCTCGCCGAGCGCGACGGCAAGAAATGGCTGGGCCGGCCGGAGTCGGAATGGCTCGGTCCCGTCCGCGACTTCGCGACGGCCGAGATGATGCGGCTCATCCACGACGATCTCGCCGCGCTCGGCGTGCATCAGGAGGTGTTCTCGTCGGAGCGCGCGCTCGTCGCGGCCGGCGCCATCGAGAAGGCGCTGGCCGCTCTCGAAGCGGACGGGCTGATCTATACGGGCGTCCTGGAGCCGCCGAAAGGCAAGCTGCCGGAGGACTGGGAGCCGAGGCCGCAGACGCTCTTCCGGTCCACTCGGTTCGGCGACGACGTCGACCGCCCGCTCAGGAAATCCGACGGCTCCTGGACCTATTTCGCCGCCGACATCGCCTATCACATGGACAAGTATCGCCGCGGCTTCGCCGAGATGATCGACGTCTGGGGCGCCGACCACGGCGGCTACGTCAAGCGGATGCAGGCGGCGGTCAAAGCGCTGACGCGCGGCGAAGGCGCGCTCGACGTCAAGCTTTGCCAGCTCGTCAACCTCTTCGACAAAGGACAGCCCGTCCGCATGTCGAAGCGCGCCGGCACGTTCATCACGCTGCGCGAGGTGGTGGACGAGGTCGGCAAGAACGTCTTCCGCTTCATCATGCTGACGCGGCGCAACGACCAGGCGCTCGATTTCGACTTCGCGAAGGTGACGGAGCAATCGAAGGACAATCCGGTCTTCTACGTGCAGTACGCCCATGCGCGGGCGGCCTCGGTGCTGCGCCTGGCGCGGGAGCAGTTTTCGGCGCCCGAGCTTGCCTCCGAGTCGCTGGCGGACTCGCGCCTTCCTCGGCTGGCGGCACAGGAGGAGCTGGGCCTGATCAAGCGGCTGGCGAGCTGGCCGCGACTCGTTGAAAGCGCGGTGGAGACTCACGAACCCCACCGCATCGCTTTCTACCTGCAAGATCTCGCGGCGGAGTTCCATATGCTATGGAACAAGGGCAAAGAAGACCCGAGCCTGCGGTTTCTGATCGCGGACGAACCCGAGTTGACCAAGGCGCGGCTCGCGCTGGTGCAGGGGATCAAGCATGTGATCGCGTCCGGTCTGAGGGTATTCGGGGTCGAGCCGGTGGAGGAGATGCGCTGATGGCGTATTTCGAGCCGATCGACCCGGCGCAACGCTCGGGGATGCCCTATCGCCGCATCAAGCGGCGCTCGCATCGCGGCTTGGCGGTGGTCCTGGCGCTCGGCGTCATGGCGGTGAGCGCGGGCGGGCTCTGGGTCGGTTATCGCCTCAGCGTCGGCCATCTGCCCTCCGGCGAGATCCCGCTGATTCACGCGGATACCGATCCCATCAAGGTCAAGCCCGACGATCCCGGCGGAATGGAGATCCCGAACCGCGATCGGTTCGTCTTCAACCCGACGGGCGGCATGCCCGTCGAGCGGCTGTTGCCGCCGCCGGAGACGCCGCTGCCGCGGCCCGCGCCCACCAACACGGCGCCGCAGACGATCGCGCCAGCGGTTCCAGCGCCCGTATCGCAGGCGCCAGCGGCCACCCCCGCGCCGACGCCGGTAGCGCCAGCACCGCCCCAATCCGCGGCCGTGCCGTCGCCGGGTGCGGGGAGCGACGTCAAGGGTTACCGCCTGCAGGTCGGCGCGGTGAAGACGCCGGAGATCGCAAAGCAGGAATTGGACCGGATCAAACGGCAGAACGGCGACCTCGTGGGCTCGCTCTCGGTGTCGGTGGAGCGCGCCGACCTCGGCGACCGCGGCGTGTACTACCGCCTTCACGTGGGCCCGATCGCCGATGCGGCCCAGGCCGAGCGCCTCTGCGCGCAGCTTCGGCAGCGTGGCGTGGGGTGCATTCTTGCGAAGCCGTGAGCCCGGCGCCGTCATCTTCGGCTGCGCGGGACGGTCCCTGAGCGCCGAGGAGCGCGCGTTCTTCCGGGACGCCGATCCCCTCGGCTTCATCTTGTTCAAGCGCAACTGCGAGAGCCCCGATCAGGTGCGCGCGCTCGTGCGCGAGTTGCGCGCGACGGTCGATCGGTCCGAGGCACCAGTGCTGATCGACCAGGAAGGCGGACGGGTGGCGCGCCTGCAGCCGCCGCATTGGCGGCGCTATCCCGCGCCGGCGACACTCGGTGCGCTCGGCGGCGAGCGCGCGCGCGAGGCGGTTCGCCTGGTCGCTCGCCTCATCGCGGCCGATCTCGCTGCGCTCGGCATCACCGTTGATTGCCTGCCCGTGCTCGACGTGCCCCAGCCCGGCGCCGATCCCGTGATCGGAGACCGCGCCTATTCCGGAGACCCCGCGGAGGTCGCGCGGTTGGGCCAGGCCGCTTGCGAGGGGCTGCTCGAGGGTGGCGTGCTGCCGGTGATCAAGCACATTCCCGGCCACGGCCGCGCCGGTGTCGACAGCCATCACGCGCTACCGCGGGTGACCGCGTCCCGTGCCGAGCTGGACGCCACCGACTTCGCGCCGTTTCGCGCGCTTGCGAGCATGCCCTGGGCGATGACCGCGCACATCGTCTACACGGGCGTCGATTCCGCCGCGCCCGCGACCCTCTCGCCGCTGGTGATTCACGAGGTTATTCGGGGTAGCATGCGCTTCGATGGCGTGTTGGTGTCCGACGATCTTTCCATGAATGCATTGGGTGGCTCGATCGGGGCGCGCGCCGCGCGCGCCCTTGCCGCGGGCTGCGACCTTGCCCTGCATTGCAACGGCGATCCCGCGGAGATGGCGGCGGTCGCCGCCAGCGTGACGCCGCTCACGCCCGAGGCGCGCCGCCGCCTCGACCGGGCGGAAGCGCGCCGGAGCGCTCCTGCCCCGCTGGATCGGCGCGCCGCCGAGGCTCGGCTCGATGCATTGCTCGGGGGAGCCGCGGCATGAACGGCGACGCAATCCTCTACGGCATCTCCGTCTGGGCGATACCAGTGATTTTGGCCATCACGTTCCACGAGGCCGCGCACGGTTTCGTTGCGCATAAGCTGGGCGACGATACGGCGTTCCGGCTCGGACGCGTGAGCGCCAACCCGCTGCGCCACATCGATCCCTTCGGCACGATCCTGTTGCCGGCGCTGCTGCTGCTGACGCGGTCGCCGTTCCTGTTCGGCTACGCCAAGCCGGTGCCGGTCAATTTCGGCGCGCTCAATAATCCCAAGCGGGACATGATCTGGGTCGCCGCGGCGGGCCCGGCGGCCAATATTGTCATGGCGTTTGCGGCCGGATTTGCCGCGCATGCACTGCCGCTGCTGCCAGCAGGCGTCGATCGATGGGCCGCCGTCAATCTCGGCAATATGATCGAGATCAACGTCCTTCTCGCCGTATTCAACATGATCCCGTTGCCGCCACTGGACGGCGGGCGCGTGGCTGTCGGCCTGCTTCCGCGATCGCTCGCGATTCCCTTCGCACGGCTCGAGCGCTTCGGAATGCTGATTCTGATCTTCCTGCTGCTGGTGCTGCCCTCGATCAACCCAAGCCTGAATCTGATCGGTCGCGTACTTGTCGGACCCGCGACGTTTCTCGAGACCCTGATCTACCAATTGACCGGGCACGGCTCATGACCGGCGTCGACGAACCCTTCGAGCAACCGTCGGAACGCCTGCGTGCGCCCGGTGAGGAATTGGTCGTCGATCTCGACGGCTACGAGGGGCCAATCGATGTTCTGCTGACGCTGGCTCGCGAGCAGAAGGTCGACCTCACGCGGATCTCGATCCTGCAGCTCGCCGACCAATACCTCGCCTTCATTGCCGCGGCGCGCCAGCTCAAGCTGGAGATCGCCGCCGATTATCTGGTGATGGCGGCGTGGCTCGCGTACCTCAAGTCGCGCCTGCTGCTGCCGGCGCCGCAGCCCGACGACGAGCCCAGCGGCGAGCAATTGGCGGCGGCGCTCACCTATCAGCTGCAGCGGCTCGAGGCAATGCAGCAGGCGGGCGGGCGGCTGATGGCGCGTCCGCAGCTCGGCCGCGACGTGTTCCGGCGCGGCGCGCCCGAGGGCATCCCGGTGGTGCAACACAAGGTCTACGACGTAACCCTGTTCGAGCTGCTGAAGGCCTACGGCGAGGGCCGCGCGCGGGCCGAGACCGCGGTGCTGCACATCGCGCCCGCCGAGCTCTATTCCATGGACGATGCCTTGCATCGTCTGCAGAGCTATCTGGGCCGGATGCCGGAGTGGCGTACGCTCGCGAGCTTCCTGCCGCCCAATCTGCGCATGGGGCTGATCGGCCGCTCGGCCATCGCCGCCACCTTCGCCGCGAGCCTCGAGCTGGTCCGGGACGGCCGGCTGCAGCTCCGGCAGGACAAGATCTTCGGCCCCATCTACCTGCGCAGCCCGCCGCTCACACCCGCGACATAAGCCCATGACCCAGCCCGACCATGCCGAATCCCTACGCCTCATCGAGGCGCTGCTCTTCGCCTCCGCCGCGCCCGTCACCGAGACGGAGATGGCGGATCGCCTGCCGGAGGGGAGCGATGTCTCGGCTCTACTCGCGGAGCTCGAAGACCACTACCGCGGCCGGGGCGTGACCCTCGCGAAGATCGCGGGCGGCTGGACCTTCCGCACCGCGCCTGATCTCGCGCAGCGGCTCAAGCTCGAGACCACGGTGCAGCGCCGCCTGTCGCGGGCCGCCGTGGAGACGCTGGCGATCGTCGCCTATCACCAGCCGGTGACGCGCGCGGAGATCGAGGAGATTCGCGGCGTGCAGATCTCGAAGGGCACCATCGACACGCTGATGGAAGCGGGCTGGATCGTGCCCAAGGGCCGCCGCGAGACCGTCGGCCGCCCGGTCACCTGGGGCACCAGCGAGGCTTTTCTGCATCACTTCAGCCTCTGCGATATCAGCGATCTCCCGGGCATGGAGGAGCTGAAGGCGGCCGGCCTGATCGGCGGCCGCGCGCCGATTTCGCTGCGGGAAACCGCGCTGCCGCACGAAGTGCCGGCGCGCGAAGAGCCCGAAGCGGAAGAGGCCGCGCCGGAGCTGGAAGCGCTGGTCGACGAGGAAGAGTTGGAGCGGAGCAGGGGCGAGTAACGCACTCCATCTCACCGCTGACGGGTCTGGGGGCGGGACGCGAGTTCGGCGCGCACGGGGTAACTCGATTTGCGCGGCGGTCGCATCCTCGCAAGATTGCCGCAGAGACCCCATTTCTGCCATTATCCCGGGCCTTCCTGGGCTGGAAGACGCGGTGTTTCCACCGAGGGAAGCGGGAGCGAGCGGGTCCTAACAATGTTCGATTTTTCCTGGTCCGAATTGCTGCTGATCGCCCTCGTGGCGCTCGTGGTGATCGGCCCGAAAGATCTGCCGAAGGTGTTGCGCACGGCCGGGAAATGGGCCGGGAAGGCGCGCGCGGTGGCGAACGAATTCCGAAGCAGCATCGACCAGATGATCCGCGAGAGCGAGCTCGAGGAGGTACGCAAGGAAGTAGAGAAGGTCGCCGCCACCGACATCGGCCACGAGATCGAGCAGAGCGTCGATCCCAAGGGCGAGCTGCACGCGTCGCTGCAAGCTCCCGAGCTCACCGGCGCCGTCAACGATCCCGCCGGCGTGTCCGAGACCTCCGGTCCGAGCGCGGGCGAGGCGGTGACCACGCCGGCGGAATTGCCTGCGCCTGAGAGTCCGCACTCTGAAGAAGCGGGATCGCCCGCGCCGGCGGAGCAGAAGCCCGAAAAGACACCGACGGCGGCATAGCAATCAGGCGTAGTCACATGGCCGCGGAACAAGAAGAGCTCGAAGAAGGCAAGATGCCGCTGCTCGATCACCTGATCGAGCTTCGCCAACGCATCTTCTATTCGATCGTGGCGCTGCTGGTGATGTTCTTTCCTTGCTACTACTTCAGCCAGGACATCTACGGGTTCCTGACCCGGCCGCTGGCGCAAGTGGCGCACCTCAAGGGCGACACGCTGCAGCTGATCTACACCGACCTCACCGAGGCATTCTGGACCAATCTGCGCATCGCGTTCTGGGGCGCGTTCTGCCTCGCCTTCCCGGTGATCGCGAGCCAGCTTTGGATGTTCGTGGCACCCGGGCTCTACAAGAACGAGCGCCGCGCCTTTCTGCCGTACCTCCTGGCGGCGCCGCTGCTCTTCATCCTGGGCGGCGCGGTCGTTTACTACTTCATCTTTCCGGTGGCATGGCGGTTCTTCCTGAGTTTCGAGACACCCGGCGGTCCCAACACGCTCCCGGTCCAGGCGATGCCGAAGGTGAGTGAGTACCTGACGCTGGTGATGCGACTCATCCTGGCGTTCGGTATCGCCTTCCAGCTGCCGGTGCTGCTCACGCTGCTGGCGCGGGTTGGGCTCATTACCGCGCTGCAGCTCAAGGAGAAGCGGCGTTACGCGATCGTCGGAGTCTTCATCGCCGCGGCGATCCTGACGCCGCCGGATATCTTCAGCCAGATCTCGCTGGCGGTGCCGCTGATCGCGCTCTACGAGATCTCGATTATCTCCTGCGGGTTCGTGGAGAGGCAGCGCGCGGCGCGGGAAGCAGCCGAGGCCAGCGCCACCAATACCCCGACTTGACGGGGCGCCGGCCGTCCCGCAATGGACGCGAGCCGGCCGAGCCTCTATAACCGGCGCGCCCGACTTTGAGCGCCCCCATGTTCGACCTCAAATGGATCCGCGATAACCCCGAGGCCTTCGATCGAGGCCTCGCGCGGCGCGGCTTGCCCGCGCAATCGCCGGAGATCCTGCGCCTCGACAAGGCATGGCGCGAGGCGCAGACCGAGGCCGAGCGGGTTCAGGCTGAGCGCAACCGGCTGTCGAAGGAGATCGGTGGTGCCAAGGCCAAGGGCCTGGACGTCGCCGCCATCCTGAAAGAGGTGGCCGCGAGCAAGGATCGGCAAGCCGCCATGGAGGCGGAGGCCGCCGAGCGCTATCGCGCGGTGGAGGCGGCGCTGGCGGGCATTCCCAACATCCCTGCGGACAACGTGCCCGACGGCCACGATGCCGACTCCAACCGCGAGGTGCGGCGGCACGGCGCGCCGCCGAGCTTCGCATTCAAGCCGCGCGATCACGGCGAGATCGGCGAAGCGCTGGGACTGATGGACTTCGCGCGGGCAGGCAAGCTCTCGGGGGCACGCTTCGTCGTGCTGCGCGGACAATTGGCGCGGCTCGAGCGGGCGCTGGCGCAGTTCATGATCGACACCCACACGCGGGAGTTCGGCTACACGGAGGTGTCGCCCCCGCTGCTGGTGCGGGACGAAGCCGTCTACGGCACGGGCAGCCTGCCGAAATTCGCCGACGACTTGTTCCGCACGACCACCGGCCTCTGGCTGATTCCCACGGCGGAGGTGTCGCTCACCAATCTGGTCGCCGACGAGATGGTGGAGGAGAGGCAACTTCCGCTGCGCTTCACCGCGTGGACGCCCTGCTTCCGGTCCGAGGCCGGTGCCGCCGGCAAGGACACGCGCGGCATGATCCGGCAGCACCAGTTCTACAAGGTCGAGCTGGTCTCGATCGCGCATCCCGACCAATCCGTCGAGGAGCACGAGCGCATGACGGGCTGCGCCGAGGAGATCCTGAAGCGGCTCGGGCTCGCTTACCGCGTCATGCTGCTCTGCACCGGCGACATGGGGTTCGCGTCGCGCAAGACCTACGACATCGAGGTCTGGCTGCCCGGGCAAAATGCCTACCGCGAGATCTCCAGCTGCTCCAACTGCGGCGATTTCCAGGCGCGGCGGATGAAGGCCCGGTTCCGTCCGAAGGTAGGGAAGGGGACGCGCTTCGTCCACACGCTCAACGGCTCGGGCCTCGCCGTCGGGCGCACGCTCATAGCCGTGCTCGAGAATTATCAACAGGGCAACGGCACCGTCGCGGTGCCCGACGCGCTCAAGCCCTACATGGGCGGCCTCGAGGCAATCGGCGGCGATGTTTGACCGACCGATCGATCTCGGCCGAGCGCGGATCCTTCTCACCAACGACGACGGCATCGAGGCACGGGGCCTCAAGATCCTGCACAAGATCGCGCGCGGCCTTTGTCGCGATGTCTGGATCGTGGCGCCCGAATTCGAGCAGAGCGGCGCCAGCCATTCGCTGACGCTCCACCGCCCCCTGCGCGTCCGCAAGCTCGGCCCGCGCCGCTTCGCCGTCGATGGCACGCCGACCGATTGCGTCCTGCTGGCGTTGAAGCGCCTGATCCGCGACAAGCGGCCGACGCTGGTGGTCTCGGGCATCAACGGCGGCGCCAACCTCGGCGACGACGTGACCTATTCGGGCACGGTGGCGGCGGCGATGGAAGCGACGCTCCTCGGCGTGCCCGCGATCGCGCTCAGCATGACGTACCGGGACCGGAAGAAGATTCAATGGCAGACGGCGGAGCGACACGCGCCGGATGTAATCCGCCGCCTGGTCGCGCAGCCTTGGCCCAAGAATACCCTGATCAATGTGAATTTCCCCGACCTGCCGGCCGCGGACGTCAAGGGCATCTCCGTTGCGCGCCAAGGCCGGCACAAGATCGGCGATCAGTTCATAGAGCGCATGGATCCGCGGGGCCGGCCTTACTATTGGATCGGGCCGCTGCGCGAGACGGGCGATGGCGTCGCGGGAACCGATATCACGGAAGTCACGAAGGGCCGGATCACGCTGACGCCGATCCTGCTCGACCTCACGAGCGCGCCCGCGCTCAAAGCGCTCCGCAAGGTCTTTCCGTGAACTCGGTGCTGGCGACCAAGAAGGTGCGGCTCATCATGGAGCTGCGCTCGCTCGGCATCACCGATGCCCGGGTGCTGGGCGCGATCGAGCGGGTGCCTCGGGAGGCATTTCTGCCCGACACCTTTCGCGACCGCGCTTACGAGAACGTGGCCTTGCCCGTGGGGCATGGGCAGACCATCAGCCAGCCGCTGGTGGTCGCGCACATGACCGAGGCCCTGGAAGTCGGCTCGCGCCACAAGGTGCTCGAGATCGGCACGGGCTCGGGCTACCAGGCGGCGGTGCTCGCCAAGCTCTGCCGGCGCGTCTTCACCATCGAGCGATATCGCGATCTGCTGAAGCTTGCGGAGGAGCGTTTCGCGGCGCTTCGCATCCACAACATCACCACCCGCCACGGCGACGGCGCCGAGGGTTGGCCGGAGCAGGCGCCCTTTGACCGCATCATCGTCACCGCGGCGGCGGCGGCGGTGCCGCCGGTTCTGCTGCAGAGCCTGGTTGACGGCGGCGTCCTCGTCATTCCCGTGGGCGAGGAGCGGCGCGACCAACAACTCCTGCGCATCCGCCGCAAGGGCGAGGATTTTATCAGGGAAGATCTCGGCGGCGTCCGCTTCGTGCCGCTGGTCGGCGGCCTGCCGCGCGAGACGACGCGGCGGGACTAGCGTGGCGCGCGATTGTCGCCGCGGGGCCTGCTGACATACACTCCGCCGCCATGAGGGGTCCGCTGGACGGCTCGCGTTGCACGTTGCTGATGGCTCTGCTCGCAGCGAGCCTCGCCGGCTGCGACACGATGTGGAACTGGGACGCGCCGGAGCCGAACCCTCACCGCACCGCGCTCGCGCCCCTGCCGCCGCCCGGCTCCATGGGGCGCGCGCACCCGGACAGCATCGTCGTCAAACCCGGACAGACGCTGTTCGACGTGGCGCGGCTCTACGACATACCCACGCGAGCGGTGATCGATGCCAATCATTTGGAGCCGCCGTATCGGTTGATCGCGGGTCGCACGCTCGTGCTGCCGCAGATCCGCACGCACCTGGTGCGCGGCGGAGACACCATCTACAGCGTGGCGCGGACATATGGCGTCGAAGCCTCGACCCTGGTCGCGACCAATCGCCTGCAGCCGCCCTACACGATCTTCTCCGGCACCGTGCTGGTGCTGCCGCCGCAAGCGGCGTCGTCCGGCGGGTACTCCGCAAGCATCGTGGCGACTCCTTTGCCGCCGCCGACTCAAACTGCAGGCGCGCCGTCGATGGCGCAACTGCCGCCGCGGCCGGCGCTCACCCCACCGGGCGCGCCTTCAGCGCCGTCGCCACCCCAGCAGCAAATCTCGAGCGGCCCCGGCGGCATCACGGCGACGCCCTTGGCGCCCCCAGCGGCCGCTGCTCCGCCCGCTTCGCAAGCTCAGACTCTGAAGCCCAGCACCCCGCCGCCGCCGACAGCGACAGTCCAACCTTTGACACCCTCAGCCACGCCAGCGGTTCCTCCGGCCGAGCCGGCGCCGCCGGTCGCTTCGCCGCCGCCGGCACCATCGGATCAGACCGCCTCGCTCGCGCCGCCGCCCCCGCCACGCTCCGGGCGCAGCTTCCTCTGGCCGTTGCAGGGCGACGTGGTGGGACGATTTGGGCCGATGCCGGGCGGGACCCAGAACGACGGCATCAATATCAAGGCCGCCGAAGGCACGCCGGTGATCGCCGCCGACTCCGGAACCGTTGCCTATGCCGGCAACGAGTTGCGCGGCTACGGTAACCTGATTTTGATCAAGCACGCCGACGGCTGGATGACCGCCTATGCTCACAATTCGAAGCTGCTGGTCACGCGCGGCCAGAAAGTCCAGCGAGGTCAGGTGATTGCGCGCGTGGGCGCGAGCGGAGCGGTGACCGAGCCGCAGCTCCATTTCGAGGTCCGCAGGGGCAGCCGCGCTCTCGATCCCATGGATTATCTGGGCCCCGCGGCCGTTAGCGGTTAGGTGGCCCGCGGAGCCCGGCGAGGGACTGTCGATCTTGCGAAGTCCAGATCGCGACCCGAAGTGCACACGGGCGTTCCACGGGCAAACGCCCACGCGGATCATACTTAGAGCGGGTCTGGTGCGTTGATCCCCTAGGCGGGAATTCCGAAGATTCGACCGGAGCAGTCTGAGCGGGGGACGAGGAGACGTCCGATGCAGCATCGTCTGATTGGAGCATTCACTGCCGTCGCCATCGCGTTGACCGCGCCGGCGGCGCTTCAGGCGCAATACGCGCCGCCTCCGCCCAATCAGCCGCCGCCGCCGCCCGATCAATCGCAAGTCGCGCCACCGCCGAACCAGCCGGCTCCGGCACAGGCGGCGGCGGTCTACGACCAGGGGCAACTCGATCAGCTGCTGGCGCCGATCGCTCTCTATCCCGATCAGCTGCTCGGCCAGATCCTGATGGCCTCGACCTATCCGCTCGAGGTCGTGGAAGCCGCGCGCTGGCTCCAGGAGCCCAACAACGCCGTGCTCGGAGGCGAGGCGCTCGCTCAGGCCGTCGACCAGCAGGACTGGGACCCCAGCGTCAAATCGCTGGTGCCGTTTCCGAGCGTCTTGCAGATGATGAATGACCAGCTGCAGTGGACGCAAAGACTCGGCGACGCCTTCCTCGCGCAGCAGGCGGACGTGATGGAGTCCGTTCAGCGCCTTCGCCATGAAGCGCTGAACAACGGACGTTTGCAGTCGACGCCGCAGATGATCGTCGGCACCGACGGCCCCGACATCGTGATCCAGCCGGCCGACCCGAACATGGTCTACGTGCCCTACTACGACCCGAGCGCGGTCTACGGTGCGTGGGCCTATCCGGACGATCCGCCCTACTACTTCGCGCCACCGCCTGGGTACGTCTATGGACCGGTGGTTGCGGGCATCGGGTTCGGAGTCGGATACGGCGTCTTCGGTCCATTCTGGGGCTGGGACGATTTCGACTGGCGCCGCCATCGCGTGCACATCGACCGCGACCGGTTCCGCGAGATGGATCGGCTCCACCGCGAGACCATGGACGGCGACACTTGGCAGCACGATCCGGAGCACCGGCGCGGCGTCGCCTACCGCGATCCCGCGAGCCAGCAGCGGTTCACGCGCGCCAACGTGGGCCCGCAAGACATGAACCGGACGACTCCGGGCGTGACCAGCCGCGGCGTCCTTCCTCCGACGCAGCCCGGCACCACGGGTCAACCCGGTACGACGGTCCAGCGCTTCCAGCGCACGCAGCAGACCAACGTCGCGCCGGGCGCGACGCCGCACGCGCCGACGATTCTACGCGGGAGTGGCGCTTCGCAGCCGCCGCCAGCGGGGTCACAGGTCGTACCGCAGGGGCAAGGCGTCGCCCCGCGCTTGCGAGGCCAAATGGGCAATCAGACGGTCGTGCCGCAAGGTCACGTCGTCACCCCGCAGGTGCAGCAGGCGCAGCCGCGCGTCGTGACGCCACCGCCGCCGCAGAACCGCGGCGTCGAGCAGGATCGCCGCCTGCCCGGCGGAGGCAACGGCAACTAGCTGATCTGCTTGCCCAGGCGGCCCGCGAGGTCCTGGATGTACTGCCACGCGACGCGCCCCGAGCGCGCACCGCGCGTGATCGACCACTCGTTGGCCTCCACCTTCAACTGCTCCGCGGGAAGCGAGAGCCCGTAGCGCTCGGCGTAGGCGCGCACCATGGCGTAGTAGGTCTCGTTGTCGCAGGCGTGAAAGCCGAGCCAGAGGCCGAACCGGTCCGACAGCGAGACTTTCTCCTCCACGGCCTCGCCGGGGTTGATCGCGGTCGAGCGCTCGTTCTCGATCATGTCGCGCGAGAGCAGGTGGCGGCGATTGGAGGTGGCGTAGAGCACTACGTTCGCCGGACGCCCCTCGATACCGCCCTCGAGCACGGCCTTGAGAGATTTGTAGCTGGTGTCCTGGTGGTCGAAGGACAGATCGTCGCAGAACAGGATGCAGCGCCGCTTCGTGAGCCGCAGTAGGGCCAGCAGATGCGGCAGGCTCGGAATGTCCTCGCGATGGATCTCGACCAAGACCAGCGAGCGCGGGTGCTGGGCGTTGATCGCGGCGTGCACCGCTTTCACCAGCGAGCTCTTGCCCATGCCGCGCGCGCCCCAGAGCAGCACGTTGTTGGCAGGGAGCCCGCCGGCGAAGCGCTCCGTGTTGTCCATGAGGATGTCGCGCACGCGGTCGATGCCCTTGAGGAGCGAGATCTCCACGCGGTTGACCGTCGATACGGGCTCCAGCCATTGCTGCTCGGCATGCCACACGAAGGCGTCCGCCGCCTCGAAGTCATGCTTGGGCACGGGCGGCGGCGCCAGGCGGTCGAGCGCGTCCGCGATGCGCTGAAGGAGGGGCTCGACGCTGCGCTTGTCGGTCATCTCTGGAAGGGGCTCGCTGAACCCTGAGGGCGGTCGGGGCGCGGCTCCGAGGGAGCCGTAATCTGCGAGCAGGTACTAGCACATACGGGTCATTCGGCAAACCATCCGCGGCGGTCATTTCGCGGGCTTCGGCCATTGCTCTTTGCGGTCAAACCGCGTAGGAATGGCCGCGCCTGGGCGCCCGAGAGGGGCGGCGCCTGTCCGAAAAAGACCTTGGAGGTCCGATGCTGATCTCGCCGGCGTTCGCGCAGGCGGCAGGTGATGGAGCATCGAGCTACGGCTCGCTGCTGATGTTCTTGCCGATTCTCGTGGTGTTTTACTTTTTCCTGATTCGGCCTCAGCAGCAGCGGGCGAAGCAGACGAAGCAGATGCTCGAGGCGCTGCGGCGTGGCGACAAGGTGGTCACCTCCGGCGGCATCATCGGCACGATCGCGAAAGTGGTGAGCGATACCGAGGTCGCGGTGGACATCGCCGAGAACGTGCGCGTGCGCGTGCTCCGCAGCATGATCTCGCAAGTGCTGGCGAAGCCCGAGCCGGCCGGCAAGAGCAAGGACGCGGAGAAGGGCAAGGACGCCGAGCGGGAAAAAGAAGACACCGAAGTGGTCAAGACGAACTGAGCGGGCGAGGGGACGAGGTCTAGTCGATGCTCTACTTCCAACCCTGGAAGGTCCTGTCGATTCTGATTATCTGTGTCCTCGGGGTGTTCCTCTCGGCGCCGAACCTGTTCAACGCGGGGACGCTCGAGGGCTTGCCGAGCTGGATTCCGCATAAGCAGATCAGCCTCGGGCTCGACCTGCGCGGCGGCTCGCATCTCTTGCTCGAAGTCGACATGAACCAGGTGCTGCGGGAGCGCCTCAACGCGGCGGTCGATTCCGCGCGGACCGAGCTGCGCAATGCGCGGCTCGGCTATACCGGCCTCGCCGTTCAGGGCAACCAGGTCACCTTTACCGTGCGCGATCTCGATCGGCTCGACGATGTCCGCGGCCTCGCGAAGAAGATTGATCAGGAACTCGACCCCACCGTGGGCACCGACGGTAAGGTCACCCTCACTTTTAACGAGAGCGCGCTCAAGGCCCGGCAGCAAACCATTCTCGATCAGTCCATCGAGATCGTCCGCCGCCGCATCGACGAGACGGGCACCAAGGAGCCGACCATTCAGCGCGAGGGTCAGGACCGCATCCTGGTGCAGCTCCCCGGCATCGACAATCCCGAGCACGTGAAGGAAATCCTGGGCAAGACTGCCAAGATGACCTTTCAGCTCGTGGACACCAACGTGAGCGTGGAAGAGGCAAAGCGCGTGCTGCCGCCGGGCGACGAGATCCTGCCCTCCGCGGAAGACACGCGCCATCCCGGCGTCGCCGGCCCGTCCTATGTCGTGCAGCGCCGCGTGATGGTGAGCGGCGACGCCTTGACCGATGCGCAAGCGACCTTCCAGGACGCTCAGCCCGTCGTCAGCTTCAAGTTCGACACGAACGGCGGTCGGCGCTTCGGCGAGGCCACCAAGGCGAACGTGGGCAAGCCCTTCGCGATCGTGCTCGACGGCAAGGTGATCAGTGCGCCGGTGATCCGCGAGGCTATCACCGGGGGCGCCGGCATCATCTCCGGAAATTTCACCACCCAGACCGCGGGCGATCTCGCCCTGCTGCTGCGCGCGGGCGCGCTTCCGGCGCCCCTCACGATCCTCGAGGAGCGCACGGTCGGACCCGATCTCGGCGCCGATTCCATCCGCGCCGGCACCCTCGCGAGCTTTGTGGGCGTGGCGCTGGTGATCGTGTTCATGATGGTGTTCTACGGGCTCTTCGGCGTGTTCGCGGACGTCGCACTGTTCTTCAATCTGTGCCTGCTCTTGGGCACGCTGTCGCTGCTCGGCGCGACCTTGACGCTGCCGGGCATCGCGGGAATCGCGCTCACCTTGGGCATGGCGGTCGACGCCAATGTGCTGATCTACGAGCGTATCCGCGAGGAGGTGCGCGGTGGTCGCACCATGCTCTCGGCGCTCGAGGCCGGCTTCAGCCGCGCCTTCGGCACCATCCTCGACAGCCACGTCACCACTTTCGTCGCGGGCGTGCTGATGTTCGCGCTGGGCTCGGGGCCGGTGAAAGGCTTCGCGGTGACGCTCTGCCTCGGCGTCGCCTGGTCGCTGTTCTCGGCGATCCTGGTGACCCGGCTCCAGATCGTGAGCTGGGTCCGCCGCTGGCGGCCCAAGGCGATCCCGATCTAGGACTGAGCCCATGACTCTGCGGCCGCTCATCATCATCAAGCGGATCCCCAACATCGATTTCATGGGGCTCCATAAGCTCGGTTTCGCGCTCTCGATCGTGCTCACGGTGGCCTCGGTCGTGCTCTTCCTTACGGTTGGGCTCAACTACGGCATCGATTTCTCCGGTGGCGTGCTGGTGGAGGCGCGCACGCAAGGGCCGGCGGATATCGCGGGCATGCGCACCAAGCTCAACGGGCTCGGGCTCGGCGAGGTGTCGCTGCAGGGCTTCGGCAGCCCCGATGACGTGCTGATCCGGCTGCCGCGCCAGCCCGGCGACGACAAGGCGCAGATGAAGGGCGTCGACGCCCTGCGCACGGCTCTCGGCCAGTCGGTCGAGTTCCGCCGCGTCGAGGTCGTCGGCCCGAAAGTCGGCAGCGAGCTCGTCGCGGCGGGCGTCAAGGCGACGATCCTGGCGCTCCTCGCGATCGCGGCCTACGTCTGGTTTCGCTTCGAATGGCCGTTCGGCGTCGGCGCGATGCTGTCGACCATCCACGATTCAGCCACCACCGTGGGCCTCTTCGCGCTGCTGCAGCTCGAGTTCAACCTGACGACGCTCGCGGCGATCCTGACCATCGCCGGCTATTCCATCAACGACACCGTGGTGATCTACGACCGCGTGCGCGAAACCATGCGCAAGCACAAGAGCATGGATTTCCGCATGCTCATCAACAAGAGCCTCAACGAGACGCTGTCCCGAACCATTCTGACCGTCAGCACCACCGCGCTCGCCGTGCTCGCGCTGCTGTTCTTCGGCGGCGAAGTGCTGCGCGGCTTCAGCATCGCGATGCTCTGGGGCATCGTGGTCGGTACCTACTCCTCGCTCTTCATCGCGGCACCGTTGCTGTACTACATCCGACCGGGGCGGGCCGGCGAGGCAAAGGACGCCGACGAGGCCGACAGAAAGCCGATCGCGGCGGCGCCCACGGGCCCGCAAGGGCGTACCTCCTGACGCCATGGAGCTGACGCCGGTCATTCCGAGCGGCCGGCAGGTCATCGAGAGCTACGGCGTGCGCGGGTTCCGGGTGACCGGGATCGCCTACGCGCGCTCGATCCTGGTGTTTCCCGACGCCACGCTCGACTGGCTGGTCTCCGGCATCGAGGCCGTGACGATCGAGACCCTGCGGCCCGTCATCGAGCGCGGCGGCACCGAGATCCTGCTGCTGGGCTGCGGCGCGCGGATGACACCGATGCCGGCGGCGCTGCGCCAGGCGCTCAAGGCCGCGGGGATCGGCCTCGACGCCATGGATACCGGCGCCGCCTGCCGGACCTACAACGTGCTCCTGGCGGAGGACCGGCGCGTCGCGGCGGCGCTGCTGCCCCCACGCTGAAGAAAAAGGCGGGCTCGAGGCCCGCCTTTGAAGCGTCGAAAGCGAGCGGTCGCTTTACCCCGTGATCGCGAAGTAGTGCGAGGCGGAGGCCATGCAGTAGAGCATGGGGACCGACAGCATCGTATTGACCCGCGATGTGAGTCCGGCGAGGCGCGCGGCCTTCTTCTTCTCGTCCGGCGTCGCATTGACGATGCCCAGCGCCTTTTTCTGGTTCGGCCAGATGATGAACCAGACGTTGAACCACATGATGGTGCCGAGCCACATGCCCAGACCGATCGCGGTGTTCTTCCCGACGTGGTCGCCGATACCGAGCTTGATCGCGCTGCCGAGATAGCCGCTCATGGCCGCGAGGATCAGGCCGGTGACGATCGTGGCCATGGCGCCCCAGCGGAACCAGAACAGCGCCGTGGGCGCGATCACCTTGGAGATCGCCGGCTTCTGCTCGTCCGGGATCTTCGGCATGGACGGCGTCTGCACGAAGTTGAAATACCAGAGCAGGCCGATCCACATGACTCCGCTCATGATGTGGAGCCAGCGAAACGCGAATTCCCACCACTCGTGTGTTACAAACATGGTGTTTCCCCCTCTCGCTTCAGGCGATGGCGCGGATGAGGAGATGGGCGACCACGGCCAGAATAAATCCGAGCAACACGGTCTGTCCCAGCGAGTCCAACGGGTTCTTCATCCCAACCTCTTTCTGTAATTATGCTGTGAAGCACTGACATCATAGAGATAGGCCGGTGCCACGGCAATCGCCGTGGCCGTCCCGAGTCGCAAGATACCGCATGGCGCTCCCGTCCTCCTTGGCCGATGTTCTCCGACGGCACGACCGGGACCGGTTCCTGAGCGTGCTCTTCGCGCCCTCGGACCGCCGCGCGGCGCTGATCGCGCTCTATGCCTTCAATCACGAGATCGCCAAGACCCGGGAGGTCGTGACCGAGCCGTTGCTGGGCCGGATCCGCCTGCAATGGTGGCGTGAGGCGATCGACGAGGCCTATCGCGGGGGCGCCGTCCGGGCGCATGAGGTGATGACGCCGCTCGCGGCGGCGATCCGGGAGCACGCGCTGAACCGCGAGCATTTCGACGCCATGATCGATGCCCGCGAACTCGACCTCGCGGACGAGCCGCCGGCGAGCCTCGAGGCGCTTGAGGAGTATTGCGCGGCGACCGCCGGACGGCTGCAGCGCCTCGTGCTGGACGCTCTGGGCGCGAGAAACGACGAAGCGGAGCAAGCGGCACGGGAAGTCGGCATCGCCTATGGCCTGGTAGGACTCGTCCGTGCGATCCCATTCCACGCGCGAGCGCGGCGGAATTACATACCCGCGGAGATTGCCGCCGAGGCGGGACTCGAACTCGACGCGCTCTTCGAGCTCAAGCCGTCGCCGGCGCTGGCGGCCGCGGTCGGGCGCCTGGCCGAGCGCGCGCGGGACCACTTGGCGAGGGCGCGGGCGCGGCGGCGAGGCTTGCCGAGCGCCGCGCTGCCGGCGCTTCTGCCGGCGCGGATCGCGTCCGGCTACCTGCGGGACATCGAAGCCGTTCAAGGCGACCCGCTCGATTCCCGGCTCGCGGCGCGCGCCAGCCGCACCGTGCTTCGGCTGGCCTGGGGCGCCGTGACGCGGCGGTACTAGCGCCGCCCGCGTGGGGCGGCGCTCAATTCGCGCCCAACGCGGCGTTCTCGAAGAAACCGGACCACGCGAACCAGTAAGCGAGGTGACCGGGCAGCCGCGCGAGGGTCTTTCCGTCCGAATGCACGAGCGCGTCCTCGGTGACCCGCCAATAGCCGTCGGACGCGCGCAACAGGTCCGGGGCGGAGAGGGTGAACTTGTGGCCCTTGGATTCATAGGCGCGCACGGTTCGCTGCTCGGCGTTGCCGATCAGGACCACGTCGACTTGGCCCACTCTGTCGTGGATCGCCTTGCCGCCCGCGAAGGCCGTGAGCGGCCAGGCCTTGGTGCCGCCGGCCGCCCGCACGCCGAACACGATGTCCTTCTGCTGCAGCCGGCGGTCCTTTACCGAGGCGGGGAACAACAGATCCTTGTTGCCGAAGTAGTCGCGGTAGACGGCATCGGGCCCGTAGTCGCGGGAGAATCCGGTATCGAAGGATACCACTTTGGTGGTGGGATGCTTGGCCCGCCAGAGACGCCACGGCGTCGTCACCAGCGGCAGCACCTTCAGTGAAATGTCCGAGCCCGCGAGCGGCCCGACGACGGGACGCCCGGTGAATTGGTTCCACAGCGAGTCCGTGATCCGGTCGTACATCAGCTTGTTCGAGCGGTAAAGCAGGCCCGAGGTGCCGAAGGTGAAGGGTTGGTCGCGCCCGGTTACTTGCGTCCCGTAGAGGATGCCGGCGTTGCAGAGCGTGCAATAAGCGAGGCTCACGGGCATGCCGCCGACGACGTCGTTCACCATCTCATGCCAGTTCACGATGCGCAGCGGATAGGCCCGGGCATCGCCGGCGATCTCGACGCCGAAGACGAGGTCGTCGGGATTGAGATACTCGGCATCGACCGCCGAAACCATCTTGGGATTGTCGAGCGCGGGCGTGGCGTCCACGCGCACGCCGCCCCAGACAAGCTCCTCGAGGCGGATGTCGTGCTGCACGCCCTCATGCACGAAGCGCAGGAACTGCGGATCGAGGGAGGCGAAGCTCAGGCTGAGGAAATTGGCGAAGCCGTCATAAGGCTCATAGTCCGGATGCTCCTGCAGCCAGACCATCCAGTCGAACCATTTGTCACCGGCATCGTCGCCGGTGATCTTCTGCAAGGTCTTTCGCAGTGCTGCGGCGTCGTCGGGCTGCCAGCGCATGAGGTGGACGAGAGACGCGACGGCCCGCTTGTCGGCATGCTCCGCGAGCCAGCCGAGCGCCTGCTCGTGCTGGGCCGGCACCTCCGGCAGCGCATGGAGCGCGTAGTACGCCATTTCTTCGTCGGAGATGGCGGGGCTGTCGGCCGCGGCAGGGCTGGGCGGGCGCAGGGCGATGGCGCCGAGGGCCAAGGCGAGAGCCAGTGCGCGCCATGGCCGACCGCGCAGCCACCCCTCGGCCCGCGCGCCGGCGCCGCGTATCTGTCGGTCGGACGTCACGCGCGCTTCAGTTTCTTTTGGCCGGTGCGGCCGAGATAGCTGCGGAGGTATTGGCCGGTGTAGCTCGCCGCGGTCTCCGCGACGCGCTCGGGCGTGCCTTCCGCCACGATACGCCCGCCGCCGTCGCCGCCCTCGGGGCCGAGGTCGACGATCCAATCCGCGGTCTTGATGACCTCGAGATTATGCTCGATGACCACGATGGTATTGCCCTGGTCGACCAGCGCCTGCAGCACGTCCAGGAGCTTGCGGACGTCCTCGAAATGCAGGCCCGTGGTGGGCTCGTCAAGGATATAGAGCGTGCGGCCGGTGGCGCGGCGCGAGAGTTCCTTGGCGAGCTTCACCCGCTGCGCCTCGCCGCCTGAGAGCGTGGTGGCGGGCTGTCCGATGTGGATGTAATCGAGGCCGACGCGTTGAAGCGTGACAAGCTTCTCGCGGATCGCGGGCACCGCGCGGAAGAACTCGGCGCCTTCCTCGACGGTCATGTCGAGCACATCGGCGATGCTCTTGTCCTTGAAGAGCACCTCCAGCGTCTCGCGGTTGTAGCGCTTGCCCTTGCAGACATCGCACTGGACGTAGACGTCCGGCAGGAAGTGCATCTCGATCTTGAGGACGCCGTCGCCCTGACAGGCCTCGCAGCGGCCGCCCTTGACGTTGAAGGAGAACCGCCCGGGCGCATAGCCGCGCGCCTTCGCCTCCGGCAATCCCGCGAACCAGTCGCGGATCGGCGTGAAGGCGCCGGTGTAGGTCGCGGGGTTCGAGCGCGGCGTGCGGCCGATCGGCGACTGGTCGATGTCGACGATCTTGTCGAGGTGCTCCGCGCCCTCGATGGCATCGTGGTCGCCGGGGTGCTCGCGCGCGCCCATGAGCCGGCGCGCCAGCGCCTTGTAGAGGGTCTCGATGACCAAGGTCGACTTGCCGCCGCCGGACACGCCGGTGACGCAGGTGAAGGTGCCGAGCGGAATATCGACGGTGAGATTCTGCAGATTGTTGGCGCGGGCGCCGATCAACCGAAGCTTCTGGCCCAGGCGCCCAGGCCGGCGTTGCAGGGGCACCTCGATGCGCCGCCGCCCCGTCAGGTACTGGCCCGTGATGCTGTCGGCGTGCGCCATGACCTCCGCGGGCTTGCCGGCGGCGACGACATGGCCGCCGTGCACGCCCGCGCCCGGCCCCATGTCGATGAGATAGTCGGCGCTGCGGATCGCCTCCTCGTCGTGCTCCACCACGATCACGGTGTTGCCGAGGTCGCGCAGCCGCTTCAGGGTCGCGAGCAAGCGGTCGTTGTCCCGCTGGTGCAGGCCGATCGAGGGCTCGTCCAGCACATAGAGCACGCCGGTCAGGCCGGAGCCGATCTGGGACGCAAGGCGGATGCGCTGGCTCTCTCCGCCCGAGAGCGTGCCGGAGGTGCGCGAGAGCGTAAGGTATTCGAGCCCGACGTTCTTGAGGAAGCCCAGACGCTCGTTGATCTCCTTCAGGATGCGCTCGGCGATCTCGCGATGCTTGGCCGAGAGGTGCTGGTCGAGCGAGCCGTACCAGTCCGCCGCCTGCAGGATCGAGAAGTCCGCGACCTCGCTGATGCTGAGCTTGCGGATCTTGACCGCGAGCGCCTCCGGCTTCAGGCGCTTGCCGTGACAGACCTCGCACTCGGTCGTGTTCTGGTAGCGGCCGAGCTCCTCCTTGAGCCACGCGCTGTCGGTGTCCTTCCAGCGCCGCTCCATGTTGGGCAGTACGCCCTCGAAGGCCCGCTTGGTCGTGTAGGCGCGCAGACCGTCGTCGTAGCGCATGGCGATCTCGTCGCCATCCGAGCCGAGCAGAATGGCGTTGCGGACCTTCTCCGGCAGGTCCTTCCAGGGCTCGTTGGTGCTGACCTTGTAGTGCCGAGCCAGGCTGTCGAGGGTCTGGGCGTAGTACTGCGAGCTCGAATTGGCCCAGGGCGCGATGGCGCCGTCCTTGAGGCTCAGGCGCTCGTCCGGCACCACCAGCTCGGGATCGAAGAACAGCTTGGTACCCAGCCCGTCGCAGGCGGGGCAGGCGCCGAAAGGGTTGTTGAACGAGAACAGCCGCGGCTCGATTTCGGGAATGGTGAAGCCGGAGACTGGGCAGGCGAACTTCGCCGAGAAGATCGTACGCTCGCCGGTATCGGCATTCTCCGCGATCGCCAGGCCCTCGGCGAGGTTGAGCGCCGTCTCCAGGGAGTCCGCGAGGCGGTTGCCGAGGCCCTCGCGCACCACCAGCCGGTCTACCACGACTTCGATGTCGTGCTTGAGCTTCTTGTTGAGCGCGGGCGTGGCGTCGATCTCCAGCATCTTGCCGTCGATCTTGACGCGCTGGAAGCCGCGCTTCTGGAAATCCGCGAGCTCCTTGCGGTACTCGCCCTTGCGCCCGCGCACCACCGGCGCCAGGAGATAGAGCCGGGTGCCGTCCTTCATGGCGAGGATGCGGTCGACCATCTGCGAGATGGTCTGGCTCTCGATAGGCAGGCCCGTCGCGGGCGAGTAGGGGATGCCGATGCGCGCGAACAGCAGGCGCATGTAGTCGTAGATCTCGGTCACCGTGCCGACGGTCGACCGTGGGTTGCGAGAGGTCGTCTTCTGCTCGATCGAAATGGCCGGCGACAGCCCCTCGATCGAGTCGACGTCGGGCTTCTGCATCAGCTCCAGGAACTGGCGCGCATAGGCCGACAGGCTCTCGACATAGCGGCGCTGGCCCTCGGCATAGATGGTGTCAAAGGCCAGGGACGACTTGCCGGATCCCGACAGTCCCGTGAGCACGACGAGGCTGTCGCGAGGCATCTCGACGTCGACGTTCTTGAGATTGTGCTCGCGCGCGCCGCGAACCCGGATGAGCTGCATGGACGGTTGGAACCGGAGATGTGAGACGGGAGTATACCGGCCTCCACGCGGGGAAAGCGACTCCGAGAAATATCCACAGCGGGCAGGGGCTTATCGCGGTGTGCGGGATCCATGACTCCGCCGTGACTCCGGCCCCGATGTTCGTGCTATGGTCCCACGCGTCGAGCGATCGATCCGAACACCATGGCATGAGGCGGGGGACGCGATGGCGGGCAGCGTGAACAAGGTCATTCTGGTGGGCAATCTCGGCCGCGACCCCGAGATCCGCAGCACCCAGGACGGGACAAAGGTGGCGAACCTGTCGCTCGCGACCTCCGAGAGCTGGCGCGACAAGAGCACCGGCGAGCGCAAGGAGCGCACGGAGTGGCACCGCGTCGTGATCTTCAACGAGCGCCTGGTCGACGTGGTCGAGAAATATGTGAAGAAGGGCTCGAAGCTCTACATCGAGGGCGCGCTCCAGACTCGCAAATGGACGGACAACACCGGCGCCGAGAAATACACCACCGAGGTGGTGCTGCAGCGCTTCCGCGGCGAGCTCACGATGCTCGATGGCGGACGAGGTGGGGGCGCCGGTATCGGCGGCAGCTCGCCCGACGACATGGGCTCCAGCGGCGGCTCCGGCTCGGGCGGCGGCATGGGCGGCTCGCGCGGCGGCGGGAGTTCCCAAGACCTCGACGACGAAATCCCGTTTTAGGCGGCTTCCTACCGAAACACGCCCACGGCTCTATTTCGCGGCGCTAGACCGAGCGCTTGGCTGCGTGTAGGCCGGCTTTGCGGCCGAAGACGGCGCCGCGCAGCACTGAGGTCGCACCCGTGTAGGTGCCGTAGTAGAGCCCCATGACCTCGCCCGCCGCATAGAGTCCGTCGATGGGCACGCCGTCGAGATCGAGGACGCGCGCGTCGGTGTCGACCTTGACCCCGCCGAAGGTGAAGCAGTTGGCGCAGGTGACGGGATAGGCAAGGAAGGGCGGGCGGTCGAGCCGCCGCGCCCAGTTCGATTTCCGGGGATCGAGGTCGCGCGTCGCGAGACCGTCGAGCGCGAGCGGCTTGAAACCGGAGCTGTCCGGGCAGGCGCGGTTATAGGCCTCGACCTCCACAGCGAGAGCGGCGGGGTCGAGCCCGATGCGCTCGGCGAGGCTCGCGAGGCTCGGCGCTTCCACGGGCGGCTGGTCCGAGCGCACGGACTTCCTCCAGTTCGGGACGTCCTCGATCTTGGCATCGAGGATGACATAGGCGATCCCGTCAGGCTGCTCCCAGATCAGCCGCGTGATCGCTTCGTAGGTGGCATCGACCGTTCGCGGGGCCTCGTCGGTGAAGCGCCGGGCTCGCGCGTTCACGAGGATCCCGTAGTTGAACACCAGCACCACCGGCTCGGTGGCGCCGGAGCGGGGATCGATGGGCTCGGCATGAAAGGCGCCGTAGTCGCCCGCGGGCGCAGCGCCCGCCTCGAGCGCCATCTGGATACCCTCGCCCTTGTTGTAGTAGCCGCCGCGCGCGACCGGCCGGAGGTAGCGGGCCTGCGGGCCGAGGTAGCGCGTGAGGAGCTCGGGATTGCCCTCGAAACCGCCGCTCGCCAGCACGACGCTTCGGGCACGCAGCTGGTGCGATCGCCCCGCGCGGTCGACGGTCCGCACGCCGAGGATGCGACCCGCGGAATCCCGCAGGAGCTGGCGGGCGGTGGTTTCGTAGAGAATGCGGCCGCCATGCCGCTCGGCAGCATCCGCCAGTGCCTCGACCAGAGCGAGGCCGCCGCCCACGGGCGCCATGCGGGGCGCGCTGCTGGTGATGAAATAGGTCGGCAGGAAATCGAAGCGGAGGCCGAAGCTCTTGAGCCAGGCCAGGGTCGGGCCCGCGCCAGCGGAAAAGCTTGCGATGAGCTCGGGATCGGTGAAACCCAGGGTCTTCACGATGGCCGGCCAGTCGCGATAGTCCCGGGTGGTCTCGCGGACCAGCGAGGGGTCGAGGTGGTGGCCGGCATTGGCCATGAAATGCGCCTCGAAGTCGTCGGAGACCTCAGTCTCGCTTTTCATGCGGAGAAGCGACTCGGTCCAGCGCGTGTTGCCGCCGCGCTCGTCCCTAGACGCCCGCTCGATCACGACCACCTGTGCGCCCGCCTGGAGCGCCGATACGGCGGCCGATAGACCGGCGATGCCGCAGCCGACTACCACGACATCCGTCGTCAAGGGTTCCGTCATCGCGCCCCCACCATCCGCCAACCCCTGACGCTCTACGGCGGGAGTGCCCGCTGTCAATGCCGCTAGAGCGGGGGCGACCTGAGTTCGATCAGCGACTCGCGCCGCTTCGGAGGTGTCCTCGCTGCAATCTTGCAGCGTGGCGAAAAATGGGTACTTCATGTAATGGATTAAGTCGTGAAACATTCCTCGATACCGCATGAAGAATCCACCTTATCGCATTGTTATATTGTTATTATTTACCTTGAAGGTTCGCCGAATTTCCAGCTGTTTGAAGCGTTTGTCTGGGAGCCCCTTGCCGTTGTTCGCAGGCGCGAAATTGGCTAGTCTCCGAGCCTCGGAATGCCGGCCGGCACAGCCGTCCGTTCCCCGCTTTTCGCCAGGTCTTCCCGGATCCTATTTTGGCCGCCGAACCGCCCGCACCAGCGCCGCTCGACATCGCCCCGGTGACGATCGAGGAGGAGATGAAGCGCTCCTACCTCGATTACGCCATGAGCGTGATCGTGGCGCGCGCGCTCCCGGACGTGCGCGATGGATTGAAGCCGGTGCATCGCCGGATCCTCCACTCCATGAAGGAGAACGGGTTCGACTGGAACCGGGGCTTCCGCAAATCGGCTCGCGTGGTCGGCGACGTCATCGGCAAGTATCACCCGCACGGCGATCTCGCGGTCTACGAGGCCATGGTGCGCATGGCCCAGGGCTTCTCCATGCGCGTGCCGCTGATCGACGGCCAGGGCAATTTCGGCTCCATGGACGGCGACCCGCCGGCGGCCATGCGCTACACGGAATCGCGGCTCTCCCGCGCCGCTGATTCGCTGCTGGACGACCTCGACAAGGAAACCGTCGATTTCAGCCCGAATTACGACGGCGAGAACCTGGAGCCCAAGGTCCTGCCGGCCCGGTATCCCAATCTCCTGGTCAACGGCGCCAGCGGGATCGCGGTCGGCATGGCCACCAATATCCCCACGCATAACCTGGGCGAGGTGATCGACGCCTGCTGCGCCTATGTCGGGAATCCCGATATCACCATCGACGAGCTCATGGAGATCGTCCCCGGGCCGGATTTCCCGACCGGCGGGATCATCCTGGGTAAGACGGGCATCCGGGCCGCCTATCACACCGGCCGCGGCTCCATCGTGATGCGGGGCCGCACCCATATCGAGGAGCTTCGGCGCGACCGAGAGGCCATCATCATCACGGAGGTGCCGTTTCAGGTGAACAAGGCCCGCCTGGTCGAGCGCATCGCCCAGGTGGTGAACGAGAAGCTGATCGACGGCATCTCGGACCTGCGTGACGAGTCCGACCGCGACGGCGTGCGCGTGGTGATCGAGCTCAAGCGCGACGCCATGTCGGAGATCGTGCTGAACCAGCTCTACCGCTACACCGCCCTGCAGACCAGCTTCGGCGTCAACATGCTGGCGCTCAACGGCGGGCGGCCGGAGATGCTGAACCTGAAGCAGGTGATCGCGGCCTTCATCGAGTTCCGCGAGCTGGTGATCACCCGGCGCACCATGTTCCTGCTGAGCAAGGCGCGCGAGCGCGCGCATGTCCTGCTCGGTCTCGCCGTCGCGGTCGCGAATATCGACGCCATCATCGATGTAATCCGCAAAGCCAAGGACCCAGCCGCCGCCCGCGAAGGGCTCCGCGGCCGCGCATGGCCCATGGGCGTGGTGAAGGCTCTCATCGAGCGCGTGGAGGAGAAGGGTCGGGGCGGCATCCAGGATGATGGTGCCAGCTATCGGCTTTCTGATGAGCAGGCCAAGGCGATCCTGGAACTGCGCCTGCAGCGCCTCACCGGGCTCGAGCGCGACAAGATCGCGGAGGAGATCGAGGGCCTCATCAAGGAGATCGGTGGTTTTCTGGAGATCCTGGGCTCGCGCAAGCGCTTGCTGGAGGTGCTGAACCAGGAGTTGCTCGCGATGAAGGAGCAGTTCACGACGCCTCGCAGGACCGCGATCGAGGAGATGGAGTTCGAGACCGACATCGAGGACCTGATCCAGCGCGAGGAGATGGTGGTCACCGTCAGCCACGGCGGTTACATCAAGCGGGTGCCGCTCTCGACCTACCGTGCACAGCGGCGCGGGGGCCGGGGCCGCGCGGGCATGTCAATCCGCGAGGAGGATTTCGTCAGCGAGGTGTTCGTCGCATCGACCCACGCGTCCGTACTGTTCTTCACGGCATCCGGCCGCGTCTACAAGCTCAAGGTCTACAAACTCCCCGAGGGAACCCCGCAGGCGCGCGGCAAGGCGATGGTGAACCTGCTGCCGAACCTGGCGCCGGGAGAGAGCATCTCGGCGGTGCTGCCGTTGCCGGAAGACGAGGCGAGCTGGGGCAACTACAGCGTGATGTTCGCGACGGCGAAAGGCAACGGGCGGCGCAACTCGCTCTCCGACTTCGGCAACGTCATGGCCAACGGCAAGATGGCGATGAAATTCGAAGGCGACGACGCCGACGACCGGCTGATCGCGGTCGCCACCTGCACCGCCAACGACGACGTGCTGCTGGCGAGCCGGCTCGGCAAGGCGATCCGGTTCCCGGTCGAGGACGTGCGCCTCTTCTCCGGCCGCAGCTCCGTGGGCGTGCGGGGCATCAAGCTCGGCGAGGGCGACAGCGTCATCTCCATGACCATCCTCCGCCACGAGGAGGTCGCGCCGGAGACGCGCGACGCCTATCTCAGGCTCGCGGGCAAGCGGCGACGCCAGATGGGCGCCGAAAGCGACGTCGCCGCGGCCGCCGCCGTGGCCGAGCCTGACGCCGAGGGCGACGCGGTGAGCAGCATCAGCGAGGAGGACTTCGAGGCGCTGGCCAAACGCGAGGAATTCCTGCTCTCGATCACCGAGAAGGGCTTCGGCGTTCGCAGTTCCGCCTATGACTATCGGATCACCGGGCGCGGCGGACAGGGTATCGAGAACATGGACTTGGCGCGACGCGGCGATGCGATCGTCGCGGTCTTCCCGGTGCAGCACCGCGACCAGGTCATGCTCGTCAGCAACGCCGGGACGGTGATCCGGTTGCCGGTCAACGACATCCGGATCGCGCGGCGCCGCACGCAGGGAGTCGTCGTCTTCAAGCCTGGGGAGGGCGAGCGCGTGGTGTCCGCCGCGCGCCTCGGTGAGACCGCCGACGTCGGCGGCAATGGGGATGCCGGCGCGCCGATCAACGGCGCGGACGAGGGTAGTACTGAGACTGGGGGACCTTCATGAGCAAGGAACGCATCGGCGTCTATCCCGGCACGTTCGATCCGATAACGAACGGGCATGCCGACATCATCCTGCGGGCTATCAAAGTGGTCGATCGGCTGGTGATCGGCGTCGCCCGTAATATCGGCAAGGGGCCGCTGTTCACCACGGAAGAGCGGGTCCAGATCGTGCGCGAGGAGATCGACCATCTCGTCGACGCCGCGACGCGCAAGCGTGTCGAGGTGCGCCCCTTCGAGAACCTGCTCATGCACTTCGCCATGGAGACCGGCGCCTCGCTGATCTTGCGCGGGCTACGGGCCGTGTCGGATTTCGAATACGAGTTCCAGATGGCCGGCATGAACAACCGGCTCAACCCCAATGTCGAGACGGTGTTCCTGATGGCGAGCGACCGCTACCAATTCATCTCCTCGCGCTTCGTCAAGGAAATCGGCCAGCTCGGCGGTGATGTCTCGCACTTCGTCAGCCCGCGTGTCGCCGTCCGGCTCGCCGAGCGTTTTGGCCGCGAGAACGGCATCAAGCGCAAGAAAGCGGCCGTCGGAAAGTCTTAAGGGCACACCTTCTCTCTAAAGCAATCGCTGCATCTGCGCATTCGGCCAATGAAGTTTGTGCCGATGGAGTTGTATGGAGCCGGGGATGACCGGTGCGTCCCACGCCTAGGACGGATCAGCGAGCCGATGTGGATCGAATGAGGGGCATGCGCCGATGATCAGCGAGGAAGACTCCGGTTCGCCGCCGGAAAGCCGGCACTGGGCGGACTGGCTCTCGGTTCATGCGTGGTGGACGGCGCTGGTGGCGGGCGGCATTCTCTGTGTCGTCGCGCTCGTCCTGTCCTGAGGAATACTGGACCTTTCTGCCCTAGTGGCCGCCCGTCGGGCACCGAGAGCCGAGATTATCGCGCGCAACGCCTGAAGCGCGGCGACTGCTTCCCATCGCCCGTAATAATTCCGTCGATCACCAGCATCCGACCATCCGAGGTATGGGATGACCACACGCGGACCGCGTCACCTTCCTTGAGCAGCACCAGGTCG
Organism: Allostellaceae bacterium; assembly: GCA_035604335.1. Lineage (GTDB taxonomy): Bacteria > Pseudomonadota > Alphaproteobacteria > ATCC43930 > CGMCC-115725 > DASZHJ01. The sequence goes on from DATNIT010000291.1 coordinate 34,993, forward strand.
ACGGGTATCCGCTCCGGCATGTGCAATACCTGCAGCGCCAAGCGGTCAGTCGCCGCGCGCTCCGCCGTCCGGATCGCATACACGATGTCGCGATAGGGCTCGCCGCGCGCATAGGATAGCGTCGCCTCTCCGGAAGCCGAAACGGCGTAGATCGAGTACTCGTTGTCAGCGCTGGCGGGTTGCGCGCAATCGATCGCCCAGGTCCCGAGCAGCCCGAATTGCTTCAGGACGCCCGGGACCGGACTCTCGGTCGCGAAGCATGGTGCGGCCGTCCATAGCAGAGCGGCAAGCACCGCCCGCCGGACCATACGTTCGAGGTCAGCGAGCCGCGACGATGCCGATCTCGACCAGGAGATTCGCGCGCGCGAGCTTGGCCTCTAAGCAGGCGCGGGCGGGCGTATTGCCAGCCGACACCCAGGCGTCCCAGACCTTGTTCATCTCGTCGAAGGCGCGAATGTCCGAGAGCCATATCGTCGCCGACAGCAGCTTGGATTTGTCGCTGCCCGCCTCGGCCAGTAGGCCGTCGATCTTGGCGAGGATTTGCTTGGTCTGACCGGCGACGTCCGTATTGGGGTCATCGGCGACCTGGCCGGCGAGATAGACGGTATCGCCGTGCACGACGGACTGACTCATGCGCGCGCCGACCTTGGACCGCTTGATGCTCATGGTTTTCGCTCCCGTTTGGTGTTGAACCCGCGACAACCTAGCAACCGGATGCGGCTCCTGTCGATGCCGCGAGTGGCGATTGCCATGGTCGCGCGCCTGCTGGCATGCTCCCGGAGCGGAGGAACAATCGCATGCCGGGAACACAGGAACTCCGGGGTCGCGTGGCGCTGGTGACGGGCGCGTCCCGCAACATTGGCCGCGCGATCGCGCTTGACCTCGCGGATGCCGGCGCTGCCGTCGTCGTCAACACGCGTGCCTCCCGCGATGCCGCGCACTCGGTCGTGCGCGAGATCGAGGCGCGAGGCGGCCAGGCGCTGCTCGCGCTGGCCGACGTGACCGACGAACCGGCGGTCCGCGCCATGATCGACGCCGCGGTAGCCCGGTTCGGCCGGCTCGATATCGTCGTCAACAATGCCGCGGTGCGACCGGAGCGCCCATTCGGGGAGATGGATCTGACCGAGTTTCGCGCGGTCGTCGGGCTCATCCTCGAGGGCGCGTTCCTCTGCGCACGGCTCGCGCTGCCGCAGCTCCAGCGAAGCGACGGTGCGGCGATCGTGAATATCGGCGGCATGACCGGGCACAGCGGCGCCGCCGGCCGGGCTCACATCGTGGCAGGCAAGGCCGGTCTGATCGGCCTCACCAAGGCGCTCGCCCACGAGCTGTCGCCTCAGGGCATCACCGTCAACTGCGTCGTTCCCGGCCTGATCGCGACTACGCGCGCCGGCGCGGTTCCCGACGTACACCTCCGCAATCCGCCGCTGGTGGGACGGCGGGGCGAGCCCGCGGACATTGCCGCGATGGTCCGTTACCTCGCGGGGCCGGCCGGCCGGTTCATCACGGGCCAGACCATCCACGTGAACGGCGGCGCCTTCCTGCCGTGATCGCCGCCTGGCGATCGGGCGATTTTGATTTATCATCCGGCGTGGCAGCCGTAGGCGGCGACCTCTTGAGGAGAAACGATGCCCTTTAAGCCCGCGTCCGATGCGCTTAAGCGATTTACCGTGATCGATCTCACGCGGGTGCGCGCCGGACCTACCTGCGTGCGGCAGCTCGCGGACTGGGGCGCCAACGTGATCAAGGTCGAGATGCCCGAGGCCCCCGGCGAGAGCATGGGCGGGGCGCGGGACGGCTCGGACTTCTTGAACCTGCACCGGAACAAACGCAGCATCACCCTCGATCTCAAGAAACCCGAGGGCATCGAGATCCTGAAGCGGCTGGTCGCGCGCGCCGACGTCCTGGTGGAGAACTATCGGCCGGACGTGAAGCATCGACTCGGCATCGATTACGAGACGCTCCGGAAGCTCAATCCGCGCCTGGTCTACGGCTCGATCTCCGGCTTCGGCCAGGACGGGCCCTACCGCGAGCGGCCTGGCTTCGACCAGGTCGCGCAAGGCATGGGCGGGCTCATGTCGATCACGGGCATGCCGGGGCAGGGGCCGATGCGGGTCGGCATTCCCATCGCCGACCTCACCGGAGGGATCTTCTGCGCCATGGGCATCCTGGTCGCGCTGCTGGAGCGCGAGGTCTCCGGCGAGGGCCAGTGGGTGCAGAGCTCGCTCCTGCAAGCGCAGATCTTCATGCTGGATTTCCAGGCCGCGCGCTGGCTGGTCGACCACGAGGTGCCGCCGCAGGCCGGCAATAACCATCCCACCAGCATTCCCACCGGCGTGTTCCCGACCAGCGACGGTCACATCAATATCGCGGCGGCCGGCGGCCACATGTGGATCCGCTTCTGCGAGGCGCTGGAGGCGCCGCAGCTCCTCAAGAATGCCGCCTACGCCACATCCGACAGCCGCTCCAAGAACCGCGACGCGCTCAACCGCGAGATCTCCGAGGTCACGCGCACGCGCTCGAGCACGGATTGGGTCGCACGCTTCAACAAGGTCGGCGTGCCCGCCGGTCCGATCTACGCGATGAACGAGGTGTTCGACGACCCGCAGGTGAAGCACCTGCAGATGGTCGAGCGGCTCGAGACGCATCTGCGCGGACCGATCCATCTGACGGGCCAGCCGGTGAAACTCAGCCGGACGCCGAGCCACCTGGTGGTCGAGCCGCCGGCCGCGGGCCAGCATACGGACGAGATCCTCGGCGAGCTCGGCTACGATACGGCCGCCATCAAGGGACTGAGAGAACGAGGCGCGGTCTGAGACCGCGCGCACTTCGACGAACAACGGAGCCTCGGATGATCACCGACAAGATGCTGATGACCAAGGATGGCGCCATCGGGCGGATGGTGTTCAACAATCCCGCGCGCCATAACGCGGTCTCGCTGGAGATGTGGGAGGGAGCCGAAACCATCATCGACGACTTCGCGAGCGATGCTGCGATCCGCGTGATCGTGGTGTCCGGCGCCGGCGGCAAGGCGTTCGTCTCGGGCGCCGACATCTCCAAGTTCGAGAGCGAGCGGGCGAGCGAGGAGGCAGTCAAGCACTACAACGCCACCACCGACCGCTTCCACACCAAGCTTGCAGCTCTGACCAAGCCCACGATCGCCATGATCCGTGGCTATTGCATCGGCGGCGGCGTCAGCCTCGCAACCGGCTGCGATCTCCGCATCTGCTCCGACAATTCGCGCTTCGGCATTCCCGCGGCCCGCCTCGGCCTCGGCTACGGCCACAAGGGCATTCGCAAGCTCATGGACCTCGTCGGTCCCGCGAGCGCCAAGGAGCTGTTCTTCACCGCGAAGCAATTCACGGCGCAACAGGCGCTGGTCATGGGCCTCGTCAACCAGGTGATGCCGGAAGGCGAGCTCGAGGCCTTCGTCGACGACTACGCAAAGGCGATCGCCGAGAACGCGCCGCTCACGGTCGCCCAGGTGAAGCGGACCGTCGGCGAGCTGCTGAAGGATGCCGCGAACCGCGATATCGCACTGACGGAGCGGTTGGTCGCGGACTGCTTCGCCAGCGAGGACTATATCGAGGGCCGCCGCGCCTTCATGGAGAAGCGCAAGGCGCAGTTCACGGGGCGGTGACCTCGATCTCGTCGTAGCGGTTGAGGCGATAGATCGCGAGCGAGCCCAGCCAGCTGACGACAAAGATCCCGATAATCGCGTATCCGAGCGCACCCCAATTGTCGTTGAGAATGCCGATCAGATCCCAGAACGCGCCGCGCAAACCGAACTGATCCGCGATCAGCCCCAGCGTCTCGATTCCTCCGATGGCAATGGCGACCGCGACGGACACAAGCGTGATGGTCATGTTGTAGAAGAGCTTACGGAGCGGCTTCGTGAACGCCCAGCCATAGGCGCCCACCATCAGGATGCTGTCCGTGGTGTCGACCAGCGACATGCCGGCGGTGAACAGTGCCGGAAATACCAGGATTAGAGACAGCGACAGCCCCTCGGATGCCTGGGCGGCGGAAATTCCGAACAGGCCCACCTCGGTCACGGTGTCAAAGCCGAGACCGAACAGCAGGCCGACGGGCAAGAGATGCCAGCTCCGGCTCACCATCCGAAACAATGGGCGGAAGAGACGCGCCAGCAAACCGCGGCCGCTCAACAGCGCGTTCAGATCCTCTTCGACGAAGCGGGTGCCCCGCTTTACCGAGCGGAACGTGCGGTAGACGGAGGCGAAAATCAGAACGTTAACGGCAGCGATCGTGAACAGGAAAAAAGCGGAGACGCAGGTCGCGACGACGGCGCCAATCGCCTTGAAGGCATCGAACCTCGATTGCACCGCCGCGGCGGCCAAGGCGATGGCCACGGACATCGCCAGCACAATGGCGGAATGGCCGATGGAAAAGAAGAAGCCGGCGGCAATCGGGCGTTTGCCCTCCTGCATCAGCTTCCGTGTGACGTTATCGATGGTGGCGATATGGTCGGCGTCGACCGCGTGTCGCAGACCGAAGGCGTAGGCGAGCACTGCGGTCCCTAGCAGGACCGGATGGTCGCGGAGCACCGCGAGTGCCCAGACCCAGACTGCCAGGTTTGCGCCGATGAGCACGGCGTAGAGGCCGACAATCCGGCGACGCAGGTTTGCCGCGCCGTCGCTCAGAATGCTGGATAGGAAGCTGCGCATGGTCCATGCCCCTCGCATGTGGTTGACGCGAAGCGGGCAGCGCATGCGACGGCACGATCGGGAGTGAGTGGATGGTCCTCATCGGCCTTCCCCGCCCGACGCCTGCGTCCCGCTTGCGATGGCAGGTCTCCTGGCTCGCGGGTCGCCGCCGGTTGCCGACCTTCCCGGTTTCCCAGTGGTCGAGATGGCAACGGGCTCGCCGCCTACAGTTGCGGGGGCAGCCACGGCGTTAGGCCCTCGCGGGTCCGCACCGTGTTCCCTTTTGATCCCCTGTCGGGGCACCATCGCAGGTCGACGATAGGCGGATGCCTCAAACCGTGTCAACGTAAGGGGCCACGGTCGGCGTCTCGGTTTCAAATTCCCGAGGGGTTATGGCGCACAGGCTCGAAATCGAGATCGACCAATCGTCGGGACACGCCCGCGCCGCGCTTGTCCGGGAAGCCTTCACGCTGGAAATGCTGACGGCGGGATGGCTGCTGATCGAGACCGCCGTGGCGATTGGCGCAGGCATGTCTGCCCACAGCCTGACGTTGACCGCATTTGGTGTCGACAGCGTCATAGAACTCCTTTCGGCCTGCGTGCTGTTATGGCGGCTCAATGTGGAGCTGCGGCTGGGGCGAGAGTTCTCCGAAAGAGCAGAAAGGCGTGCGGCCAAGTATGGAGGCGCTCTGCTGGTTGCGCTCATCGTCTACGTGGTGGCGAGTGCTTTTTGGGATCTATGGCGAGGCGCGGGGCAAGACGTCTCCATCCCGGGCTTGGTGCTGGCCACGCTCGCCATGCCGATCATGTACGGGTTCGCACGGGCGAAAACCCGAATCGCGATCGCCATCGGGAGTGCGGCCTTGCGCGCCGATGCCGCCGAGTCCATCGCCTGCGCCTACCTTTCAGCCGTGGTCGTGATCGGGCTCTTGGCCCAATGGCTGACCGGAGCCTGGTGGATTGATGGAATAAGCGCGCTGGCCCTGACGCCGTTTCTCCTCAAAGAGGCACGTGAGGCATGGGAAGCGGAGTAGGTCGCGAGCGCCGCGCGGACGCCACCTGCGCCAGGAGAAATGGGTCCTCGCACGGTGGAGGTGCTCGATGCCGAGATGGCTGACCGTCGCCCTCATCGTTGCCGTCGCAAGCATGAGCGCTCGCATGGCCGGCGCGGAAACCGTCGATCTGCAGCTTATCCTGGCGGCCGATGTCTCGATCAGCGTGGACAACGAGGAGTTCCGGCTGCAGCGCGACGGCTACGCCGCGGCGATCACCAGTGCGCCAGTCCTCGAGGCGATCAGAGCGGGTCCGCACCACGCGATCGCAGTCACCTTCATCGAGTGGTCGGGTCCTTCCAAGCAGCGCGTCGTCGCGGATTGGACGGTGATTCGCGACGGCGAGATGGCGACGGTCTTCGCCAATACCCTGCGCGCGGCGCCGCGCTCGTTCGCGGACGCAACGGCGATCGGGTCCGCCATCGACTTCGCGATGAGGCATTTCGACCGCAGCGGAGTCGAGAGCGACCGACGCATCATCGATGTCTCCGGCGACGGCGACAGCAACAGCGGCCGGCCCGTCGAATATGCGCGCGACGACGCGGTCAAGGCCAAAGTCACGATCAACGGCCTCGCGATCGTGAACGAGCACCCCTTGCCCGGCTTCATCGGGCACATCCAGCCCGTCGGCGGCATCGGCCACTACTATCGGACGCGGGTCGCCGGCGGTGCGGGGTCTTTCGTGTTTCAGATCGAGAATTTCGACAGCTTTGCCGACGCCATCGAGCGCAAGCTGGTGGCGGAAATCGCCTCGGCCGAAAGCGAACGCCGCGCCGCCTCGCGTTAACCAGAGGCCGAAATTGCTTTGTGCGCGGGAACTTGACTATTTTGGGGTCCGAGACAGGATCGGTGCGTGATCCTCGCGCCCATGGGTGTTAGGCTTCGAAAAGTAACGAGGTAGGCGAGTTGGAGGGGGCTTGATGTCTCTCGATCAGACGGAAAAGATCGACTCTGCGAGCATTGAGAGCGATGTCCTCGACATCATCTCCAAGCAGGCCAAAGTCGAGCGCACCACGCTGACGCGCCGCACCTCCCTGGCCGAGCTCAACGTCCAGTCGCTGGACCTGGTCGAGATCATCTTCGCGCTCGAGGACAAGTTCGACCTCGAGGTGCCCTACAACGCGAACGACCCGAGGTCGGCCGGAGTCAAATTCGACAACGTGGGCGACGTAATCGACGGCATTGCCAAGCTGCTCGCCGAGCGCGATGCGCGCAAGCCTGCGTAACCCTTTCGCGGTGCTGCCCCTCGCGCCAACCCGTCCACCGAGATCCAGTCCATGAACCGGGTGGTCATCACCGGGCTCGGCGCGGTGTCCGCGCTGGGTCTCGATGTGCGCGCGCATTCGGAGGCCCTGCGGGCGGGGCGCTGCGCGATCGGCCCGCTCACGACCATCGCGACGGAGGGGCTGGTCACCAAGATCGGGGCGGAGGTGCCCGGCTTCGATCCCAGCATCTACTTCGAGTCCGGAAAGCTCGCGCTGCTCGATCGCTGCGCGCAATTCGCGCTGGTGGCGGCCGGAGACGCGGTCAAGGGCAGCGGGCTCGCTTTTCGCGAAGGCCTGGGCTCGCGCACCGCCGTGGTGATCGGCGCCGGCGTCGGTGGCCAGTCGACGCTCGACGAGAGCTACTACCGGGTCTACGCGCAAGGCGCGAAGCGCCTGCATCCCTTCACGATCCCGAAGCTCATGATCTCCGCGGCGGCGAGCCATATCACCATGGAGCACGGCATCACCGGGCCGTCCTTTACGGTCGCGAGCGCCTGCGCCTCGGCCAATCATGCGATCGGCATCGCGTTTCACATGGTGCGATCGGGCGTGGTCGATGTCGCCGTGACGGGGGGCACCGAGGCCGCGATAACCTTCGGCACCATGAAGGGCTGGGACGCGCTTCGGGTGATGGCGCCGGACACCTGTCGGCCCTTCTCGCAGGACCGCAAGGGCATGGTGCTGGGCGAGGGTGCCGCGATCGCGGTGATCGAGAGCCTGGAGCGCGCGCGGTCGCGCGGCACCGAGATCCTCGGAGAGATCGTCGGTTTCGGCATGAGCTCCGATGCCGGCGACATCGTGTTGCCTTCGGCGGAGGGCGCGGCCGCCGCGATGCGCGCCTGCCTCGCTGATGCGAAGCTCGTGCCGGAGGACGTCGGTTACATCAATGCGCACGGCACCGGCACCGCCGCCAACGACGCGACGGAGACCAAGGCCATTCACATGGTGATGGGCGACCATGCCAAGCGGCTCGCGGTGTCGTCGACCAAATCCATGCATGGGCACGCGCTCGGCGCCGCGGGCGCGCTCGAGCTCGCGGCGACGATCATCGCGTTGCGCGAAGGTTTCATCCCGCCGACCGCGAACTTCACGGCGCCGGATCCGCAATGCGACCTCGATTACGTTCCCAACGAGGCGCGGACCCAGCAGATCGACGTGGCGATGTCCAATTCCTTCGCCTTTGGCGGCCAGAATGCCGTGCTGGCCCTGCGCCGCTGAGCGCGCATCGTGCTCTAGCAGGCTGCTGAAAAACTCTCGACGGGGCGATTCGAGCATGATTCAAGTGCGGCTGTGAAGCTGCAGGGGGATGTCATGCGGGGATCGGATCAGCGGGCGGGAAGCTTGTTTGCCTACGTGGATCTGGAGACGCG
>DATNIT010000292.1:0-15362 GCA_035604335.1 Allostellaceae bacterium
GAATCTCGCCCTCGCGAACCTCGAAGGAGACCTGGTTGACGGCCAGGAATCCGTCGAAGCGCTTGGTCAGCCCCGAAACCGCCAGCACCTCAAGTCATCGCGTAGGGCGACGAGCTCGGCAGCGGCAGCACCGGGTCCGCAGTCTTGAAGTTCGCGGGGCCGACGACGCGCTCCTCCGGCGCCGTCGGGAAGTACTGCATCAGCGCCATCTCGGAGCGCTCGTTCTGGCCCGCCATCGGGGTTCCGGGCGCCGCGAATTTGACGCCGAATCCCTGCACCGTGCCGCCCGCGGGGATGTCAACCTCGAGCGCCGCCTTGCGGATCGCCTCGGCATCGACGCCGCCGAATTTCTGGATCGCGATCGGCATCACGGTCTGCAGCAGAGTCCAGGTCGAGCCGAACCCCATGGAGCAATGCGGCGGCGGGTCTTTGGTGTTAGTCGCCTTCACATAGCGCTCGACCATGATCTTGACGAGGTCCGCGACCCCCGGGCCCAGGGCGCTGGGATTGATGAGCTGCCCCGCGGCAGGGTCGACGTTGCAGAAATAATCGATGTCGGATTTGAAGGTCTCGCGCAGCTTGTCGAGCTGGCTGTAACCGGCGCCGTGCCCGATCAGGATCTTGAAGCGCAGCCCCGCCTCGCGCGCCTGGCGCAGGAAGAGCGTGATGTCCGGATTGTAGCCGGTGTGCAGGATCGCATCGCCCTTGGCGCGCCGGAGCTTGGTCACCAGCGACGAGAGATCGGGGGCGCTCGCGGAATAGGCCTCCTTGAGCACGACGTCCATGCCCAGTTTCTTGGAGACCTCGGCACCCGCGTCGCCGCAGCCGACGCCGTAAGGTCCGTCCTCGTGGATGATCGCGACCTTCACGTCCTTGGGATCGAGGCCGAGCTTCGCCTTTGCATTGTCGCTCACGAAGGTGGCGCTGGCCTCGCCGTATTGGTCCGAATGGACGTTGGTTCGGAACGTGAACTGCCGGTTCTTACCCTTGACCACGGCGGAGGAGACCGCGGTGGTGATCCAGAGGATCTTCTTCTGCTGGTCGAGCTTCTCGGCGAGCGGCACCGCGTGGGCGCTCGAATAGATGCCGAGGATTATGTCGAGCTTCTCTTGGTTGATCAGCCGATCCGCCTCGTTGATGGCGACGTCGGCCTTGCTCTGGGAATCGGCCTTCACGGGCTCGACTTTGTACTTCCCCATCACGCCGCCGCGCTCGTTGGTGAGGTCGATCGCGATCTGTGCGCCGACAGAGGACGCGACCGAGCCCGCGGCCGCGAAGGGGCCCGAGAGATCGTAGAGCACGCCGATGCGGATCGGACTGGCGACCTCGGCGAAGGCGGGCTTGCCCATGAGACCGAGCGCCGCGACGCCCGCGGAATACTTGAGGACCGTCCTGCGTGACGTGGTCATAGGCTCCTCCCGTCTGAGACCGGCTTTGCCGGCGCGATTGGCGCATCGAGCGCGGGAGCGAGTGTTTGACAAAGCGCCAGAGGTGTCAACGGAGTCCACGGGTCGGCGCTGCCCATTCCCTGAGCATCGGACCGGCGTCAGGCCTTGAAAAATCGTGGCCGGCTATGAGACTAATGACAATGGCCATACCAACTCCTCCAGCCCTTTCGATCGAAGCGATAGTCGAAGCCGGCCTGTGCATCGGGTGCGGCCTCTGCCGCAGCATCACGCCGGACGCCATCCGGCTCGAGATGAGTCCGCAAGGAGCGGAGATACCCGTGCTCGAGCGCCCGCTCACGGAGAGTGAACTCGGCCGCATCAATGAGATCTGCCCGGGCGTGCGCGTCGACGGGCGGCGCCCAGATATGGAATCGCCCGCGGCGCGCTGGGACACGATCTGGGGTCCCGCGATTACCATGGCAAAGGGATATGCGGCAGATCCGGAGGTGCGCTTTCGAAGCTCCGCCGGCGGCGGGACCAGCGCGATCGGCATCCATCTGCTGGAAATGGGAGAGGTCGACTTCATTCTCCATGTCCGTGCGTCGCGCTCGCTCCCCGTGCGCTCGGAAGCGCATGTGAGCTTTACGAAGGCCGAAGTCTTGGAAGGTGCCGGATCGCGCTACGGTCCCGCGGCACCCTTGGTCGATTTGGTGCAATTGCTTGGTAGCGGCCGGCCTTTCGCCGTGATCGGGAAACCTTGCGACATCAGCGCGATCCAAAACTTGGCGCGTGTGGATCCGCGCGTCGACGCGCTCATTCGATACCGGATCGCTATCGTCTGCGGCGGCGCGTCGGCATTCGGGCTGAGCCTCGACCTGATCGAGCGATTTGGGATTCGAGAATCCGAGGTGAGCCTGCTGCGCTATCGTGGCTATGGCAATCCGGGACGCACACGCGTCGAGACCCGAGACGGGCGCGCCTTCGAGGTGACCTACAATGACCTCTGGGCCGACGAGGGCAAGTGGCGGATCTTTTTTCGCTGCAAAATATGCGGCGACGCACTTGGCGAAGCCGCGGACATCGCGATCTCCGATGTCTGGCCTGGCGGCGGGCCCACCGGCGAGGACGCGGGATTCAACGGCTTCATCGCCCGCACGGAACGTGGCGCGGGTTTGCTGCGTCGGGCCGCCGACGCCGGCGCTCTGACGCTCGTCGGCGGCATGGACTTTCGCGACTTCGATATCGTCCAGCCGCACCAGGTCCGGAAGAAGCAAGCGATCACATCGCGACTCGCAGCTCTCCGCGACGCCGGTTTCCCGGTTACCGAGTACCGGGACCTCCGGCTCGACGCGGCGGCCGCGAGCGCCACTCCCGAACTTCGCCGAGAGAACTACGAGGGCATGCGGCGGCGGCTTCCCGAACGCAAACCGGTCGACCCCGGCTAAGCGTCTTTCAGGACGACCGATCCGCGGACCTGAGGGCGCCGATCGCCTCCCGGTTCAACATCACCGGCCCGATGCGGTCGGCCCGGCCGCCGATCGCGGGCAGCACCACGAATTCCGCGAGCGGCTTCAGCGAGTCAACCAGGCCCCGAGCCTCGAGGGCAATCGCGCCGCCTTCTGTCGGCCTAGAACTTCATCCGGAGCTGCGCCATGGCGACGCCCTCCGGCGGCGCCGAGCGCACGTTGTCGGGCTGCAGGCGGAGCATCGCACCCAGGTTGAGCGAGGCTCCCTCCGCCACGGGCGTCTTGTAGAAGCCCTGGAAATCGAGCTCGCGGCCGTCCGCAGCCAGAGAGGCGCTGGTCGAGGTGTAGGTGATATTGCCGAAGTAGTCGCGGGCCACCGGCAGCGAGAGATCCGCGCTGCCGCTCACCGCGCGCAGCGGCTGGCTGAACACGAAGCCCGCCTGGTCCTGCTTGCCGAAGACCTGATCCTTGGCAACACCGAGACTGAAGCTTTGCGTGGCGATCGAGGTCGCGTTCTGGATCAGCGTATTGGCGTTGCCGGAGGGATTCGTGATGCCGAACTGCAGGCTGCCGAACACCGAGTAGTTGGCACCCAACTTGGCGGTGCCGGTGAGGCCCGCGAAGTAGGTGGGCGTGTTCGCGCCGAAGGCCAGGGCGCCGTCGGCCATGCTGCCGAGGAGCGTGCCCTGCTCCACCACCACGCCACCGTCGAAGCCGAGCTTGACGTGGTCGTCCAGGGGCACGTCGAGCTCGGCCACGGTGCCGTACACACCACTCATGTTGGGATCGCGGGTCGGATCGAAATAGCTGGGATCCTCGTAGGGCGAGGACTTCGCCTGGCCGGCGAAGGCTCCCATCTTCAGCGTGCCAAGACCCGCGATCTCGCTCGAATAGGCGACGCTATAGGCCTTGTCGGAGAAATCGAGATAGGGGATCGCCACGGCGTCGGTCATCAGCAGGTCGGCATGACCAACGAGGCCCTGCCCATAGACGCCGAAGGCCAGGGTCGGGCTCATGTTGTAGCCGAGGGCGAGGCTATGCGTGCTGTCGACCTGGCTGGTGAGATAGAACTTGCCCGGGATGACGCGGCTCTCCGCGCCCCCGGATTGCTGCTGGACGGCAAAGGCGTAGCTGACCGTCGTCGAGCCGTCCTGCACCACATCGAGATCGCGGCCGCCGAAGGAGTCGAGGGTGCGAACCGCGTCGAAGAACGTGTCGCTGCCGCTGTGCACCACGTTCGACATAGTGACGGTGTAGCCGCGGTTGAAGCTGTCGAGCACGAGCATCTGCTGGTTGGCGAGCGCGCTGGAGAAGCGCCCCCCGAACGCCGAGCCCATGATCACGCCGGTGTTTGTGATCGAGCCGGACGGACCGCCGACGCTGGCACCCTTGGGCACCGACAAATTGCCGATGGGCTGGGTCGCCGCGTCGAGATTGAGCAGGCCCTGGCCGTAGATCGCCTTGTTCGAGTAGATGCCGGTCTTGGTCGCGCTCTGGAACAGGATCTGCAGGGTTTGCGCGTTGGTGAGGTAGGGGTATTCCTGGATGAGAACGTCGGCGGCCGCCGAGACCTGCGGGGCCGCGAAGGACGTGCCGCTCGCCATGCCATAGCCGCGGTTGTAGACCGAGATGACGTTCGTGCCGGGGGCAGCGATGCACCAGGCCGCCGCCGAGCCGCAGCGGTCGCTGTAGCTCGCGATCTTGCCCGTGGAGTCGGTCGCGACCGCGGCCACCCAGCCGGGTTGCAGATATGAGAAATCGGCAGGCAAGGCCGCATAGAAACCGGGCTGGCTCGCGCCGTCGTTGCCGGCGGCGAACACGATGATGGCGCCGGCGTTCACCGCGGCGCGATAGGCGCTCAGGGTCTGCGGCATATAAGACGCGAGGAACGAGGCCGGAAGCTGGCTGATGGGCGTCGAGGAGTTCCAGCTGTTGTTGAAAACGAACGCCTTCGGGCCCTTGGTCCCGTAGATGTGCTGGATCGCGCTGGTCGCGTAATTGATGCCGGTTGCGAGCTGGCTGTCGGAGAGCGTGATGCTGCCGTCGGGGTTGACGATTCGGATCGGCAGGAGCTGGGTCCCATAGGCGACGCCAACCATGCCAATGCCGTCGCGATTGGCGGCGATGATGCCGGAGACGAAGGTGCCGTGCCACATGTCGTCGGTGGTGACGCCGACCGTGCCGGTGGTGGCGTCGAAACCGGGGCCGGCGATGCGGCCGATGAACTGGTTGTCGCCGGTATCGAGGCCGGAATCGAACACCGCTGTGACGGTGCCCTGACCCGTGTAGCCGCGGTTCCACGCGGCCTGTGCCTTGATCTGCCCGATGCTGTAATTCCAGTTCGCCTCGTTCGTACACCCCTGGTACCAGGGATCTTTGGTGTTCCCAGGCACGCATCCGGCGCTCCAGGCGGAATCCATAGCCCCGGTGGCGCCCAGCAGCAGAGCCGCAGCCGCCAACGCGCGCGCGCCGAAGTGCAATTTCCTGATCCCGATCACCGAACCCTCTTCGATGGGGTGCCTGCGGTGCCGATGTGAGTCGGCCGGAAGCGGGCACCGAGACGTCGCCTTGGTTCCAAATATCGCGGGAAACCCATTAATCCCGCATTAAACGACGTTAGGAACCGGCTAAAATTAAGCCGATATCCTCCGCGACTCATGATCCACGAAACGGGTTGGCTAAGCCAATAATTCCACGCCCTCCGCGACCGTCTCGCGCCGCGATGCACCATGATTCGGCCATCCGGGTGCGGCATCCCGCGCTTGCCGCAGCGGCGGAAATTCTGCGAGAGTGGCCAACGAGCACGCGAAATTTCCACGGTCGGCTTGCGCGATGGTGACCACAACAGGAATTCCCGTGGACGAGCGTCGGCCGAGCGACGCCCGCGTGATCGGGCTCGTCAGCGCCGCGCATTTCGTAAGCCACCTCTATGCCCTGCTCCTTCCGCCGGTCTTCGCCCTTATCCACAGCGAGAGCGGGCTCAGCTACCGGGAGCTTGCCGCAGTGCTGGCGAGCTACAACATGGTGTCGGCCGCCTTGCAGACGCCGACCGGCTTTTTGGTCGATCGGCTTGGCGCCAGCCGCCTGCTGATCGCGGGGCTGCTGCTGGGGTCGACGGCCATCGCCGTCGCGGCGCTCATTCCGACCTATTCGGCGCTGGTGATCTGCTTCGGCGTCGCGGGCCTTGCCAATACTGTCTATCATCCCTCGGACTATGCGATCCTCTCGCACGCCGTCGCGCAGAAGCGGATCGGTCAGGCCTTCTCGATCCATACCTTCAGCGGTCTCCTCGGCTTTGCCGCAGCGCCTCCGCTGATGCTGATCTCAGCCGGGCTCTGGGGTTGGCACGGCGCGCTTCTGGTCTCCGCCGCGATCGGACTGGTGGTGGCCCTGGTGCTGCTGGCGCAGCGGCACGCGCTCGCGGTAACGCCCACCGCGCCGGCACAGCGTCAGCACCGCCCGGCCGGCGCGGGCTGGCGGCTCCTGATGACGCCCGCGATCCTCAAGAACCTCGCCTTCTTCACGATGCTCGCGCTGGCCGGCGGCGGCATCTCGAACTTCTCGATCGTGGCGCTGGTCGCGCTCTACGACACGCCCCTCTGGGTCGCCAACACCGCGCTCTCGGGCTTCCTCCTCATGGGTGCCCTGGGCGTGCTGCTGGGCGGCGTCATCGCCGACCGCACCCGGCATCACACGAGGGTGGCCGGCATCGGGTTCGCGCTCAGCGCGAGCGTGATCCTCGTGATTGGCACCGTGGCGCTGGGATCGGCGCCGCTGATCGCGCTGATGGGGATCGCCGGTCTTCTGAGCGGCATCATCCAGCCCTCTCGCGACATGATCGTGCGGGCGGTGACACCCGCGGGATCCTTCGGCAAGGTTTTTGGCTTCGTCACCACGGGCTTCAATCTGGGGGGCGTCGTGGGGCCGCTTTTCTTCGGCTGGCTCATGGACCGCGGCGAGCCGCGCGCGATCTTCATCGCCGTGGTCGCGATCACGCTGGTTTCGCTGCTGACGGTATCGACGACGCGCGTCCTCGCGCCCAAGCCGGTCGCCGCCGACTGACGGTTGCGGGCTTTGCCAAGTCGGCCTGAATGGCGCAAAATTTGGCCGCGAGGGGTCACAGAACTTGGAGCATCGATTGAACCCGCCTCGATCCGATGGATCGTTCCTGATTCGGCGCGAGCAGTTGCCGCTGTTGACGCGGCCATACGTCGCGCCTCGAACCCCGACCGAGCGGAGCCTAGCGGAGATCTGGGGTGCGGTGCTTAGCCTAGACAGGGTCGGCATCGAGGACCGCTATATCGACCTCGGTGGCGACTCCCTGATGGCAGCCGTCATCTTCAGCCAGATCGAGGCGAAGCTCGGCGTGCGGATCGCCATGGTGATCCTCGATAGTGCCCCCACCATTGCCGATCTTGCCGCCAGAATAGAGAAACTGCAGGCGCTGCGGGACAATGAACGCGCACAGAGATAGGGCTCAACCACGGCGCCGTTCCGCTTGCGAAGCCGGGCAGGGCTAAGGAAACCGCGGTGCTTCAAGCAATTCGTTCCGAGGGCGAGAAGCCGCCCTTCTTCATGGTGCACGGTCTCCACGGCGTCATGCCGATCGCCCACATCATCGGGCGCGCGCTCGACCGCAACCAACCGCTCTACGTACTCGTCGGGCGCGGCATCGATGGAGCGGCGCCGCCACATGAGCGCATGGAGGACATGCTGGGGAGCTACCTGGCCGAAATCCGTGCCGCGAGGCCCCACGGTCCTTATATCGTCGGCGGGATATGTGCAGGCGGCCTGGTCGCCCTGGAGCTCGCGCGCTCGCTCGAAGCCGGCGGCGAACGGGTCGGCCGCGTGGTCTTGGTGGATCCGCCACTGGTGCCGTTTCCCCATCCGGCAAACCGCAACCTGGATCCGAGGGCGGACCGGCTCGTCTACCAGCAACTCTACGCGAACGTCGAGCAGATGTTGCGTAGTTTCGCCCACCAATTCGGAAACCTGCCCTTCGACGCAAACGATCCCGCCCAGCTACAGCGCGCGATCGAGGTCGGCATCGCGATGCTCGTGATGTTCGGCCGCTATATTCCGCCGCCTTTCCATGGTCCGACCGAGTTCATCATTTCCGCCGCCCGTGCCTTCAGCCATTTTCACCCCGAGGGTCCTTGGAAAAAGGTGGTCGCGACGCCCGGCCGTGTTCATGTCATCCCCGGTAACCACGACGAGTTCTTCTACAAGCATCTAGGCGAGGTGCTCCGTCTGGTCCAGTTCGCCCTCGACTCGGCCTTTGACGATTAGGCGGCGCATGTTGGCGAGAGGTCCGGCAACCGCTTGACCGTGATGATGCAGATCGCGGGACGACGGCATCGATGAATCTGATTCAGCCGATCCTCAACTACGCGAAGACCCGGCCCCACGCCCCGGCGCTCGTCGACGCCGACCGCGAGATCCGCTACGCCGAGCTTGCGGAGCTCGTCCTGAGGACGGCCTCGCACCTTGCGGCGCTGGGGGTGGCGCCCGGGGATCGCGTCGGGCTCTGCCTTAGGGATAATTGGGAGCATGTCGTGGCACTTCTTGCCGTCGCTCGCATGGGTGCGGTCGCGGTGCCGCTCCATTGGCGTGCCGCCCCCACCGAGATCTCCGCGCTCGTGACGGCGCTCTCGGTCAAGCTCGCGCTCGTGGAGACGGAAAGCGCGCTTGAGCTCGATTGCGCCATGGTTCCAGTGGACGCCGGATGGCATCGATCGGTTGCCGAGCGCGAGCCTTTATCGGCCCTGCCTGACGATTGGCATGCTCCCTTTGTCATCTCGGCCACCTCCGGCAGCACCGGCGCACCGAAGTTCAGCCTCGCGAGCCACCTGCAGTTCTACTGCGGTGTGGCCGGCTTTACCGAGCTGGTAGCGCTGACCGGACGCCACCGATATCTCTCGACCCTGCCGCTCTACTTCAGCGGCGGCCGGTTAGGCCTGCTGTCGCATCTTCTCCGCGGTGACTGCATTCTGCTTTACGGATCCCTGGTCAACGGACCCGATTTCATTGGCGCGGCGACCGCGCTGAAAGCAACGGTGGGCTTCGTCGTGCCCTCGCTGCTGCGCGATCTCCTTGCGACCGCCGGCGAGGAACCCCTCTTGCCCGGCCTGGCGCGGCTGACCTCCGTCGGAGCACCCCTCTTCGCCGAGGAGAAGCACGCCGCCTTGCGCAAGTTGTCGGCGAATTCCTGCGAGATGTACGGCACGGCGGAAACGAATGCGATTTCCCTGTTGCGCTCCGAGGACATCGATACGCACGCGAACAGCGTCGGACAACCGCATTCGCTTGCGGAGATCCAGGTCGTCGACGAGGATGACCGGCCGCTAGCGCCGGGCGAGGCGGGAAAACTGCGTCTGCGCGGACCGACACTCGCCTCGCCGCTCGCCGCTCCGGGACACCCGATCCACACGGGGTTCCGCGATGGTTGGTACTACCCGGGTGAGATCGCCGCGCTCGACGCCCAAGGGTATATTTTTCTGGTCGGCCGCGCCGCCGAGCTGATCATTCGCCATGGCGCCAAGATTCATCCGGCGGAGGTCGAGGCGGTGCTGCAGCAGCATCCTGATGTGCTGGAATGCGCGGTGATCGGGCGCCGCGCCGCCAACAACGAGGATGAGGTGATCGCCTTCCTCGTGGGGCGCCGACCGCTGGACCTCGCGGCAATCGTCGCGCATTGCCGAACCTATCTCACCGCCGCCAAGCGGCCGCAGCGCATTCACATTGTGGACTCGCTCCCCAAGAACTCGTCCGGCAAGATCGACAAGATGGCTCTCGGGAGGCAGCTGATCGACCCGAGCTGATCGAGGCCCGCGACGAAAGAGCTTGCGACCCAGATGACCGGATGCCGATTTCAATGAATCTGATCCAACCGATCCTCAACCATGGCAAGACGCGGCCCCACGCGCCGGCGCTGATCGACGGCGACCGTGAGATCCGCTACGGCGAACTCGCGGGCCTGGTCTTGCGAACGGCCTCGTACCTTGCCGGGCTCGGCATTGTCCCGGGAGACCGCGTCGGGCTCTGCCTCAAGGACGGCTGGGAGCACGTCGTCGCACTTCTTGCGGTCGCGCGTATGGGCGCGGTCATTGTGCCGCTGAACTGGCGGGCCGCACGCACCGAAACCTCCGAGCTCGCGATGGCGCTCTCGGTCAAGCTGGCGCTCGTGGAGCGGGAGAGCGCGCCCGCACTCGATTGCGCTGTCGTTCCTATGGATGCCCGATGGCATCGATCGGTTGCCGAGTGCGAGCCCTTATCGACTCTGCCGGACGATTGGCATGCTGCGCTCGATATTGCGGCCACCTCCGGAAGCACGGGCGCACCCAAGTTCAGTCTCGCAACGCATCTGCATAATTACTGCGGCGCCGCCGGTTGGATCGAGCTCATGGCGATAAGCGGACGCCACCGATATCTCTCGACCCTGCCGCTCCATTTTGCCGGCGGTCGACGGGCCGTGTATTTGCACCTGCTCCGCGGCGACTGCGTTCTGCTCTACGGATCGCTGGTTAACGGGCCGGATTTCATCGAAGCGGCAGCCCGGCTAAGTGCCACCGTCGCCATCGTCGTGCCCTCGCTGGTGCGCGATCTGCTGGCGGCCGCCGGCGACGAGCCGCTTCTGCCCGACCTGGCGATATTGATGTCCGGTGGCGCACGGCTTTTCGCCGAGGAGAAGCGTGCCGCCTTGCGCAAGTTGTCGCCGAACTTCTGCGAGGGCTACGGCACCTCGGAGACTAATACGATTTCCCTGTTGCGCTCGGTCGACATGGATTCGCATCCAGACAGCGTGGGACAGCCGCATTCGCTCGCGGAGGTCCAGGTTGTCGACGAGGATGACCGCCCGCTGCCCATCGGACAGTCGGGAAAGCTCCGCTTGCGCGGACCTTCCCTGGCTTCGCCACTCGCCGCGCTGGGACAACCGATCCATCCCGGCTTCCGCGCTGGCTGGTACTACCCGGGCGAGATCGCCGCGCTCGACGACCACGGTTACATCTACCTGACCGGACGCACCTCCGAGTTGATCATTCGGCACGGCGCCAAGATTCCTCCGGCGGAGGTCGAGGCGGTCCTCCAGCAGCATCCCGACGTTCTGGAATGCGCCGTGATCGGCCACCGCGCGGCCAATAACGAAGAGGAGGTGATCGCCTTCCTCGTGGGACGCCGCCCGCTGGACCTCGCCGCCATCATCGCGCATTGCCGAACCTATCTCGCGCCCGCAAAGCGGCCGCAGCGCATTCATTTCGTGCCGGCGCTGCCGAAGAACGCCTCGGGCAAGATCGACAAGATGGCCCTCGCCAAACAGCTGGCCGATTCTGGCTGACCGACGCTCGCCTTCACCACCGCCGCGTCACTGCCGCGAGGTCAGAAGGCTTTACCTGACCCGGCACGCCGACGGAGCCCACATAGAGAAATCCCACAATGGCGTCGGAGTCACCGAGCCCGAGGGCACGCTTCACCTCGGGGTCGTAAGCCGCCGCGCCGGTGCGCCAGAACCCGCCAAGGCCCAGCGCATGGGCCGCCACAAGCATATTCTGGGCGGCCGCGCCTGCTGCCACCACTTGCTCGACGTCGGGCACCTTGGGATTCTCTTTCACGGCCGCGGCGACCACGACCACCAAGGGCGCACGCAGCGGCTTCTTGCGCTCGGCATCGAGCTTGCCCGCGGGCGCGTCGGGCTCGCGGCGCTTCAGGGATTGCGCCATCACCTCGCCGAACCTGACCCGGGCCTCGCCCTCGATGAGCACGAAGCGCCAGGGCTGCATGCGGCCATGATCGGGCGCGCGGGCCGCGGCCGCCAGAAGTGTCCGCAGTTGCGCGGCGTCGGGCCCGGGTTCCACCAGCTGAGCCGGCGATACCCGGTTCATCAGCGCGTCGATCGCATCCATGAACGCCCCTCTCCAGAAGTGCGGGGCGAGCATAGGGCCTGACCGCGCCTTTTCAGAAGCGCTTTTGGGGCTGTCCTCCAGGGGTCGCGACGCCGTCGCCGCGGAAGTGCTAAGACTGGGCGGTCCGACATCGATCGTGGGAGAGGTCACATGAACCGTCGCCGCTTGGGCCGGCTCGACGTGGGCGCCGTGGGTCTCGGCTGCATGAGCATGACGCCGATCTACGGCGATCCCAGCGAGCCCGAGGCCATCGCCACCATCCACCGCGCAATCGAGCTCGGTGTCGATCTCATCGACACCTCCGATGCCTACGGCAGCAACGGCTCGAACGAGGTCCTGGTCGGCCGGGCGCTCAAGGGCCGCCGCGACAAGGTCGTGCTGGCCACCAAGTTCGGCAATATCCGGCTGCCCGACGGCAGCCCGGGCGCGAACGGCCGGCCGGAGTATGTCGCGCAAGCCTGCGAGGCCAGCCTCGAGCGCCTCGGCGTCGAGGCGATCGATCTCTACTACATCCACCGGATCGACCCGACGGTGCCGATCGAGGACACCGTGGGCGCCCTCGCGCGGCTCGTCCAGCAGGGCAAAGTTCGCTACCTCGGCATCTCCGAAGCGGCGCCCAAGACGCTGCGCCGCGCCCACGCGGCCCATCCCATGACCGCACTCCAGACGGAGTACTCGCTCTGGACCCGCGATGCCGAGGGCGAGCTCCTCGACACCTGCAAGGAACTCGGCATCGGCTACGTCGCCTACAGCCCCTTGGGCCGCGGCTTCCTCACCGCCACCGTCACCGACCTGGAGGCGCTCGGCCCCAACGACCGGCGCCGGGCCATGCCGCGTTTCCAGGGCCAGAACATGACCCGGAATTTGACGCTGCTGGCGACCCTCAGGGAACTCGCCGCGGCCGAGCGCTGCACGCCCGCGCAGCTGGCGCTCGCGTGGCTGTTGAGCAAGCAAGAGTTCATCGTGCCGCTCCCCGGCACCAAGCAACGCCGCTGGCTCGAGGAGAATGCCGTGGCGGCGAGCCTCACGCCCAAACGCGAGACCCTGGCCGCTCTCGACCGCGCCTTCCCGCGCAACGCAGCCGTGGGCGACCGCTACCCTGAAGCCATGATGAAGCGGCTCGGGCTCTGACGGAGCGCGTTTATTTGTTCCGCTGCTTCCAAGGATCCTTGACGGCCTCGTAGGTCTCGAACTCGACGTTGGCGAGGCGTCCGTTCACCTTCTGGACGCGGCAGATGTAAACGTTCTGGACGATGTCGCGGGTCTCGGGATCGATGCTGATGGGTCCGCGCGGGCTCTCGTGCTTCCAGCCTTTGACGATCTCCATCGCCTTGTCGCCGTCGATCTTGCCGTCGAGCTGCTTCACGATGTCGTAGATGAGCGCCATGCCGTCCCAGGCGGAGACCGCGAAGAAATCCGGGTCCTTGGTGTCGCCGTAGGCCGCGTGCCACGCGCTCACGAACGCCTTATTGGTCGCCGACGGATGCGCGGCCGTGTAGTGCATCGCCGTGACCAGCCCCACCGCGAGATCACCGAGATCCTGGAGCGTCGCCTCCTCGGTCGCCTCCTCGCTCGGCATCAGCTTGATGCCGGCCTTGGCGAGCCCCACCTCGTTGAAGGCCTTCACGAAGGCCGGCGGCTGCGTCCCGCCGGGGATGAAGGCATAGAGAGCGTCGGGCTTCTGGTCGAGCACGCGCTGCAGGAACGGCACCACGTCGGGATTGGCGAGCGGCACTCGCACGCTGCCGACGATGATGCCGCCGGCCTCGGTGAAGCCGCGTTTGAAGGATTCTTCCGCGTCATATCCGGGCCCATAATCCGAGACGGAGGTGAAGGCGCGCTTCATGCCGCCATCGGTGGCGGCCCAGCGCCCGAAGATCTCGGTCGTCTGCGGAATCGTCAGCGAGACGCGCGCGAAATAGGGCGACTTGGTCGTGATGACCGCGGTCGCCGCGTTCATGATCACGGTCGGTATTTTCGCCTCGGTCGCGAGCGGCGCCACCGCGAGCGCGTTCGGCGTGAAGACGAAGCCGGTCAGGATCTGCACGCCGTCGCGGGTGATCAGCTCCTGCGCCAGCCGCTTGGCGACGTCGGGATTGGGGCCCGTGCTGTCGCGGCGAATGATCTCGATCTTGGTCGAGCCGACGCTGTCGCCGTTCTGCTTCATCCAGAGCTTGATGGCGTCGTCCATGATGGAGGCAAGGCTCGCGAACGGGCCGGTGTAGGGCAGGATCACCCCGACCTTGACCGTGTCGGCGGCGACGGGCGCCGCGTATCCGAGCGCGAGGGAGGCGAGCGCCGCCCAAAGGAATGCCCTGATCTTCCCCATGTGTCCCTCCCTATTGGGCTCGAGCGGCCCAGTCGTCCGCGATTCTGGCCGAAGAGTTCGCACGCCGCAACGATGGTGCTCGCGCTACCCCATGGGCACCCGCCCATCGATGCTGTCGCGTGCGGGAACCCGAAAACGGCACGACCGGACGTTGCCGGACTGGCCGCGCTCCACGGCGAGATCTCGATCAAGGAGGGCCGCGTCGAGCAGTCGAACTTCGACGCCTACCAGATGGTGCGCCTCGCGGACGCGCCCAGGATCGAGGTGCACCTGGCGCTGACCGGCGGCAAGAAATGGGGCGGCATCGGCGAGCCCGGCACCGCCCCCATCGCCCCCGCGGTCTGCAACGCGATCTTCGCCGCCACCGGCAAACGCATCCGCGCCCTGCCGATCAAGAACGTGGATTTGCGCTCGGCCTGAGGTCAGGTCCGGCCTCGGTGCCGGGCATCCACGGGTCGCGCGCAGAGCGCCCGAGCGCCGCGCCTGTCGCGAGCGCGTGCCGAGGCGGTTGCCGGAATTGGCTTCGAAGCCAAAAATTGGCTTTGGATTGGGTTTGCCGAGGCGGCGGTCATTGATTCAAAAGGAAAAATTGGGGGAATTATCACCTTGACTCAGCAAATGGCCTGTGAGAGGTTTCCCTTCAAGGTGTTAAGGGAAACCGGCCATGTCAAACGAACTCAGCAACCGCATTTTCCATGACGACGCCAAGGCCCGCCAGTGGCTTGAGGGCGCCCTTTGGCCGGATGGGCCAGTTTGCGGCCATTGCGGCACGGTAGCCCAAGCCACGGCCCTGGAAACGCGCCCCGGCTGGTACCAGTGCAACGCCTGCCGCAAGCAATTCAGCGTCACGGTCGGCACCCTCTTTGAGCGCTCCCATATCCCGCTCGGCAAGTGGCTCATGGCCGCCTACCTGCTGTGCGCTTCAAAGAAGGGGATCAGCACGCACCAAATGCATCGCATGATCGGCGTCTCGTACAAATCGACGTGGTTCATGATGCACAGGCTGCGCGAGGCAATGCGTGAGGGCAAGTTCACCATTCCGCTCGGCGGCACGGGCAAGACGGTGGAGATTGATGAGGCGTACATAGGCGGCCTCGAAAAGAATAAACACCGCAACAAGCGCAAGCACGCTGGCGGCGGCGGTAAGGGCAAAGAGGCGGTGTTCGCGCTAGTGGAGCACGGGGGCTCTGTCCGCTCGCACCACGTACCTGCAGTCAATGCCAAGACGCTTCGCCCGATCCTCGTCTCTCAGGTCGAGCGCTCTACGGCCCTCATGTCG
>DATNIT010000293.1:0-3085 GCA_035604335.1 Allostellaceae bacterium
AGCGCCACGGATGGGCGCGTAGCGGGAGCGAAGGAGACGGCCTTCGGCGCGCATGGCATCTCTCGGCTCCGCCTCTGCAATGCAACTGCTCATGAGAGTGCTCGGCGCGGGCGGGCGCGGAGCGCCCGATCCTATGACGAGAAATGATAGCGGAGGCGCGCGTGGTGCTTGGCGCGCCTGGCTCGCGCTTGAAGCGTGGGCGGGGCGGCTGGCTGCCTGGGTGAACGACGAGGAGCGCTCGCTCTTTGGGCTCCTTGCGGCTCTTACCGCGGCGTGGTCGATCGATGCGGCGATTGAGCTCTTTCGCGATCCGCAGGTTCTGCTCATCGTCGTCGCCTGTCCGCTCGCGGCGCTCCTTCTGTGGCGGCTCGACGCACGGCTGCCCTCGCTGAGTGCCGCTCCCGCCGGCAGACTGAGCACGCTTGCCGCATTCGTCTTCATGTTGGTGATCTGGCGCGTCGCCGTGACGCTTTGGCTGAGGGCCGACGGCTTTTTCGGCATCCAGGAAACCGGCGAGTCGGCGGCGATCTACCTGTCGAGCCATCAGGTCCGCGATATCGTCTCTTTCTTCCTGCAAGAGCATGCGGCGAGCCCCGATCCGGCCGCCCAAGGTTATTACTACCTCCACCATCCAAATTTCATATCGCGCCTGTTCACCATGCTCGGCATCGCGCTGGGCATGTCGCAGGAGCTCATTATCCTCGCCTGCTTGGCGCTTTCGGCGCTGTCGCTCTTTCTCGCGTTCTTGGCCTTGCGGCGGCTCTTCGGGCCCGGCATCGCGCTCGCCGCGGCGGGATTTTTCGCGACCTCCTACGGCGTCTACTTCCGCCAAGGCGGCGACCTTCTGCGCGGCCTTCATGCCGTGATGTTTTGGCTTCTGCTTTACCTGACGGCACTCGAGCGCGACGCGCCGCTGCGACGCACCTTGGGCCTCAACTTGGCACTTGCCGCGCTGTTCGTCTTCATGGCGTCTTCGGACTGGGCATTCTTCACCTTTTGCTTCGCCTTCTATTTGCTGTGGGACGCCTATTCGCGCGGCAAGCTCGCCTCACGCCACTTCTTGGCATGGGTCGTCCTGCCCTCGGCGATGACCTTCGTCGCCTATTTCGCCGTAGGCATCGC
Organism: Allostellaceae bacterium; assembly: GCA_035604335.1. Classification (GTDB taxonomy): domain Bacteria; phylum Pseudomonadota; class Alphaproteobacteria; order ATCC43930; family CGMCC-115725; genus DASZHJ01. The sequence goes on from DATNIT010000293.1 coordinate 1,123, forward strand.
CTATACGAGCCCGCAGTTCTTCCTGACGGACATGCTCGTCAGCTATTTCGGCCGAATGGGCAATGTGTTGGCGGGCCCGCTGCTCGGGCAAAATTGGGATCCGGCGAAATTCCTCGCCATGTATCGCGCGCAACACATCGTGGTTTGGGATACCAACCCCGCGCCCGCCGGAATGGCCGAGGCCGTCGCCTCCTACTGGCGGGCAATGCGCGCGGGGGGCCCGCTCGTCGCATGGCTGCTGGCGGCCAGCTTCATCGGCTGTTGCGCGACAACGCTCTTTCGCATCGCCAAGGATCGCATGGTCCGCGGCGCGGTATTGGCGCTATTCGCGGGGATCGTTCTGGGCGCGGTGCCGCTCGCTTGGGTGCTGCTGTTGCTCCCTTATCTTGCCTTCGGATTGCGGGGGCTGCGGGCGCAGTCCCCTGCGGGGCGCAGGGGCGGGGTGATCGAGCCACTGCCGCTGCTTCAGGACCTGGCGGCGTGGATCGCCGTCGTCTTGAGCGCCGTGACCGTCGTCGCGGCACTCTTCCCGAACTATGTCTTCTGGCTTTGGGACCGCGGCGTCTCGCCGGTAGGGCTGGCCGACGCGGTCGGCTTCGCGCTGATCTGCCGCCTCCTGGCATGGCCCATCGGCTCTACCGAGGTCGGCGCCTGGCTGCGCGCACGTTTCATGTTGGCGGGATCGCTCGTGGCGCACGTCGCAAGGAGCCGTTCCGGACCTCGCCTTCCAGGCGCTCGCCTATGGCAGGGGCTGGAGGAGGTGCCGGCTGCGCCGGCGGAGCGCCCATGGCCGGCCGTGCGGCGCCTCGCGGTCGCGGCGATCTGCGGGCTGGCCCTCCTCCATCTCATCGCCAGTTTCGAGCTCTATCGCGCGTTGCCTCCGCGGGGACCCTCGTACGCCAGCACACTCCGGAAAGCGGAATTCCATGGCAAGTTCTTCGTCGCCAACACCTATGACGGGCTCGTATGGTATTTCACGCGCGGCCCCAGCATGATCACCACCGTCGTCCCGCCTGACCGCGAAAGCACGGAGCGGTTCCGTCATTTCCGGGACGGGGACGACGAAGCGAAATATTCGCATCCCGAATACTTCCTGTGCGACAACGATCCCTATTTCTCCTTCCAGCGTGTGGGCCGGATCAACGGGGAGCTCTGTCAAATGCCGACGGAATGCACCTGTCTCGACATCATGCGGATCATGGTCAAGGAGGGGAACACGCCCGTCGTGGTCGGACCGGACTTCGTGATCATGAAATACAATTACGCCAAGTGAACATGCCGGTCCCTCCTTTGAGCAACGCCGCCAGCCGGCCCTCCGATCGATGAGCCGAAAGACGGCAATGCCAAGGCCTGTCGCGGGATCGGGCATCGCGCTCATCTCGCGCCGCGGCCGCTTCGCCGCCGCCCTGGGCTTGGTGCTTGTGTTCACGCTCTACTGGTACGGCGCCTTCCTCTCTTTCCCCTTGCTCGGCGAGGACGCGGCGAATCTCCTCTCTACGCTCCTCGAGACGATCAAGGACGGCCATCTCGCCACGCTCTCCTATCCGATCAAGTGGCTCGAGGGTCTCGGACAGCCGAATCCCTTCATCACCTTCACCTTCGATCCCTTCGCTTGGCCGCTGCTCCTGCCGCTCGATCCTGCGGATGCGTTCCGGCTCTCGATGGCGCTCCGCGCCACGGCGGCATGGCTCGCGAGCTACTGGTTCGTCATCGTGCTGTTCCGCGGCCAGCAGGCGGTCGCGATGGCGTCGGCGACGCTCTATCTCCTGATCGACTTCATTCTTACGAGCGCCTGGGGCATTCCAACCTTCGCCGGAATCTACAATGCCACCCACGCGGCACTCTTTCCGTTGCTGCCGACGTTGTCGCTTCTTATCATGCGCGCGAAGCGCAAGGTCGGGCTGGCGGATCTCGGTCTTCTCGTCGTTCTTCTCCTCTTCTTGCTCGATTACCCCATCGGCTC